>NZ_JBSVZD010000002.1:0-153503 GCF_054051725.1 Petrotoga sp. DB-2
AAAATCACTATCTTTATTGCCCTTGGTAAACTTAATTTAACTCCAGCTTAATTACCCACTATTTTCGTGATAGAACCTTCCTTTTCATCTAAGAAATTTAGTTTATCTAACTCAATATCCTGCACTTTTCCACAATTTTTGCAAATAAAATGAGCATGAGGGGTGATGTTAGAATCGTAATGGATTTTATTTTCAATTAAAATTTCTTTTACTAGTCCAGCGCTTTCAAATAATTTTACAATGTTATACACTGAAGTAAAAGAAATCTGAGTTTCATTACTTTTTACTAACTTTTGATGCAATTCATCAACTGATGGATGTTCGTCAGAGTTAAAAAGCTCAAAGGCCACTTTAAATCTATTTGGAGTAACTTTGATTTTTTTATCTTTTAATATTTTAATTATTCTGTTTTTATCATACTTAATTTCCAACTCTACCACCTTAGTTTAAAGATTCTATTTTTTAATTATAACACAAGATTTTAAAGAAATATATGAATTATAGTGAAATTAACAATAGTGTCAAAAAACAAGTGATATAATAAAAAGGTAGTTTAAAGGGTTGGGAGCGAAGGGTAATGACCTCATATCCTAAGGGGTGCGGAGAGGGGCGAAGGGGCACTAAAGCAAGTTTTAGAATTTCTAAAGGAAGTATAAATAATAAAAGTTTTTTTTAGGAGGGATATAGTGAGTGAGGTAAAAAGAATTGGTTTAATTACCAGTGGTGGAGATGCCCCCGGAATGAACGCTGTTATTAGGGCTGTTACCAGAAGCGCAGTTGTGGAAAATATTGAAGTGTATGGGTTTTTGAGAGGATTCGCTGGAATATTGGATAAAGATTATAAAAAATTTACATATGCAGATGTTGGTGGAATAATGGAAAGAGGGGGAACCGTCTTAAGGACCGCAAGGGTACCAGAATTTAAAGTTCCCGAGGTTAGAAAAAAAGCTGCGGACATATTGAAAGACTTAGGTATAGATGTGTTGGTTATAATTGGAGGAAATGGGAGTCTTACCGGGGGAAAGTTGCTATCAGAAGAACAAGGGATATCTGTCATAGGTGTACCAGCTTCTATAGATAACGATATCGCTTATACAGATATGAGTATTGGTGTTGACACCTGTCTTAACACAGTGGTTGATGCCATGCAAAAGCTAAAAGATACCGCATCTTCCCACGAAAGAGCATTTATTGTTGAAGTTATGGGGAGAACATCTGGATACATAGCGTTGATGTCAGGTCTTGCTATAGGTGCGGAAGCCATAATAATACCAGAAGTTCCCACGGATTACGATGCTTTAGCAGAAAAAATGTGGGATGAAAGAAAAAGGGGTAAGATTAATTCAATAGTCGTTGTTGCGGAAGGATCTGCCAGCGCTTATACAGTTGCCAGACATTTAGAAAATAGAATTGGTTTCGAAACGCGTATAACAATTTTAGGTCATATTCAAAGAGGGGGTTCCCCCACGGCATTCGATAGAATTTTGGCTTCAAGAATGGGAAACGAAGTAGTAAAAGCAATTAAAGACGGAGATTTTGACGTGATGGTGGGCTTGAGTAAAAATGCTTTAATTAGAACACCTCTTGAAAAAGTACTTTCAGAAAATAATACTTTGGATATGGAGATTGTGAAGTTGGCGGGGGTTTTATCATAGGGTATTCAAGGGGTAAACCCCTTGAAAATTCCTAAGGCATGGAATCTAAAAAAGATGTAATTTGGGAAGAAACACCCAAAGTTCCGCATTTTTTAGGAGGATGGTTATGAACGAAAAAATAGAAAATAAAAAGACGAGAATCGTTTGTACAATTGGTCCAGCTACAGAAGATGAAACAATGATTAAAAAATTAATAAACGCTGGAATGAATGTAGCCAGATTGAATACTTCTCACGATACCATTGTTGATCATGGGAAAAGGGTAAATCTAATAAAGAAGATACGAAAAGAGATGAATATACCTTTTGCTATTTTACTTGATTTAGAAGGTCCTAAGATTCGAACGGGTAGATTTGAGACAGATGAAGTAGTCTTGGAAGAAGATCAAAAATTTATTTTGACAACCGAGGAGATCGTTGGCAATAAAGAAAAGGTGAGTATAAATTATAAAGAATTACCTAAAGAAGTTAAAAAAGGAGATTTTATTCTTCTTGATGATGGAAAGATTCGACTTGTAGTCATTAGCAGCAATGAAAAAGAGATTGTAACAAAGGTTGTAACCGGTGGCGCTATCACCCACAGAAGAGGGATAAACGTTCCTGGAATAGATATCAGCCTACCACCTTTAACAGAAAAAGATATGGAGTATCTGAACAAGGCTGTACAGTGGAACGTAGATTATATTGCTCAATCTTTTGTTAGGAAAGCTGAAGATATCGCTCGAACGAGGAGAATTTTAACCGAATTGGGCATGCCCGATCTCCCTATAATTGCTAAAATTGAGACATTACAAGCTCTAGACAACCTTGAATCGATCATAGAAGAAGCTGATGGAGTGATGGTTGCAAGAGGAGATTTGGGTGTTGAAGCACCTGTCGAGCAAATACCTTTGCTTCAAAAGAGAATTATAGAGATTGCAAACACAATGGCCAAGCCCGCTATAACTGCAACTCAAATGCTTGAAAGTATGGTTAATAATCCGTTCCCTACAAGAGCAGAGGCGACTGATATTGCTAATGCTATATTAGATGGAACGGATGCAGTTATGTTGTCTGAAGAAACATCGATTGGGAAATACCCTGAGCAAGCCGTCAAAGTTATGTCCAATGTGGCAAAGGAAACTGAAAAAATGTTAGAAGAGTACTATTACAAATTCGATTATTCAACATATGGAGGAGGAGATCCTGCTACCAATTCGATAACAATGTCCGCAATAAAAATTGCTGAGCAACTGGGTATCGAAGTTATCGTTGCAACAACTTATAGCGGTTATACGGCAAGAGCTCTTTCCAGATTCAGAAGAAATATGAAAATAGTTGCTGCATCCCCAAGGATAACTACTTATCATCGATTGGCGTTGGTATGGGGAGTCACTCCTGTTATTATGCAAAAGTTTACTGACACGGATAATATGTTGGAGAGCGTTAGCAACATCGTAAAATCTCTAGATTTTGCTGTATCAGGAGAAAATATCATAGTAACGGCTGGAATTCCCTATGGTTTCTCTAGTAAAACTAATCTTTTAAAGGTTCATGAGGTATGATATAATTGATGTATTGGTAAAAATTTATTTTTGAGGTGATTTTTATGAATAGAGCAGATGAATTAACTCCTAAAAAAGTTGTAGAAAAATTGGATAATTATATAATCGGTCAGAAGGAAGCAAAGAAACAGGTTGCTATTGCTTTGAGAAACAGGATTAGACGATTGGCGCTACAAGAAGATGTCAGAAAAGATGTAATACCAAAAAATATTCTGATGATAGGATCTACCGGTGTTGGAAAGACTGAGATTGCTAGAAGGTTAGCAGAAGTTGCTAATGCGCCATTTGTGAAGGTGGAAGCTACAAGGTTTACCGAAGTTGGATATGTTGGGAAGAATGTGGAAAGTATGGTTAGAGAATTGGTTGATTCGTCAGTTAACATGGTAAAGAAGGAAATGATGGAAGAAGTTAGAGATAAAGCTCAAAGGCTTGTAGAAGAAAGAATAGTAGAAGCACTTGTGCCTTCAAAGAAAAAAACAAAGGCTCAACCTTCATTTATGGACATGATGCAACTTTTCAATCAAAGTGCTGAATATTCTCAAAATAAGGGATATGATGAAAAGGAAGACGAAAATATTCGAAGAAGAAGAGAGGAATTGTTAGAAAAGTTAAGAAATGGTGAATTAGAAGATGTTGAGATAGAAATAGAAGTCGAAGAACAATCCACCCCAATGTTTGCTGGATTAGGACCTGAACTAGAAGATATGGGTATACAGTTTGGGGAGATGTTTCAAAATCTTATGCCCAAAAAGAAAAAAAGAAGACGAATGAAGATTTCTGAAGCGAGAAAGGTTTTGGAACCTATTGAATCTGAAAAGTTAATCGATCAAGATAAATTGATACAGGAAGGAATAAATAGAGCCGAAAATAGTGGCATAATTTTTATTGATGAAATCGATAAGGTTACATCCATGGGAGGGTCCGCGTCGGGGCCAGATGTATCTAGAGAAGGTGTTCAGAGAGATTTGTTACCGATAGTCGAAGGGACAACTGTTGTAACAAAGTATGGTTCCATTAGTACTGATTATATATTGTTTATAGCTGCTGGTGCGTTTAGTGAGGCTAAACCTTCGGATCTAATTCCTGAGCTTCAAGGTAGATTCCCAATTAGAGCAGAATTATCAGATTTGACAAAGGAAGACTTTATTAGAATACTTACCCAGCCAAAAAATGCAATACTGAAACAGTATCAGTACTTACTTCAAACCGATGGGGTGAAAATTGAGTTCACTGAAGATGGCGTTGAAAGAATGGCAGATATTGCCTTTGAGCTTAATGAAAAAGTTGAAAATATTGGAGCAAGAAGACTTTATACCGTAGTTGAAAAAGTTCTTGAAGAGGTTTCTTTTGAAGCACCTGCATCAGGAGAGTGGGAATTGAAAATAGATAGCAATTATGTAGACCTACGGTTGGGTAAGGTATATGGTGATGAAGATCTCAGAGAATATATTCTTTGATGGACAGTATTGAGCTAATAAATTGTATATTTCAATAATATTTTTCGGAAGTGAGGACATATGCGATTAAATGGTTCCAAACTTATAATCATAATAGGTTGTGGAAGGTTGGGTTCCGAGTTAGCTTTGAAATTAAGTAAATCTTACAATGTAGTAGTTCTTGATAAAGAAGAATCGTCTTTTGAAAGATTATCTAAAAGGAATTTTACAGGTTTCACAAGAGTTATTGATACAAGCGATATGGCTGCATTAAAAGATGTGAATATCGAAAAAGCTCACATGGTTTATATTGTAACCCCCGATGACAATTTAAATTTTATGCTGGCCTATGGGATTAAAAAGTTGAATTCGGGAGTGAGAATAGCCGCAAGGGTGAATGATCCTTTAAAAAAATCAATTTTTATAAAGGCGGGATTGAATTTATTTTGCCCTATTGAAGATTCCGTGATGGATTTGGTTGAGGAATTGGAAAAGGAAGTAGTTAAATATGAATAGAATTTTTTATATCATAGAGGGAAAGATATTAGCCTATTCTTTAGCCAAAAAATTACTCTTATTGGGTAATCAAGTTTACTATGTCAGCAAAAATAACGAAAATCTGGAGATTTTAGATGGATTGAAGGTAAATTTTCCTGCTCTTGAACTTGTTAAGCAAGATCCTACCGATATCAAATGGATAGAAAATTTAGATCTAAACAAAAAAGTAGAAGCCTTAATAATAATCTCTGAGGATGATGCATTGAATTTTGTTGTATCTTGGTTGTTGAGAGAATATTATGAAGATATAAAGATAATCTCTTTAGTCAATGCAACAGAAAACGAAACTATTTTTAAGGGAATAAATGTCGAAACACTTGTTCCAATTTCTTGGATGCAAAAAATAATAGAATCTTCTTTGATTCATGAAGATATTACTGATTTCTTTAACCCCTATGTGGACAAGTTATCTATTTTGGAACTTACTATACTTGAAGATGATAAAGCTGTAAATAAAAAACTGAAGGAATTAAAAATACCTGAGAATTCAATAATCGGAGTATTGATAAGAGAAGACGGAGATATAATGGTTCCTCAAGGTGAAACAATCATTTATAAGGGGGATAGGTTGATCGTTTTGGCGCTAAAAGAACAAGTGGACGAAGTGAAAGAAACGTTAAAATCGAGGTGATCTAGTGCCTTCTTACAAATATTTTTTAAAATTAAGGTATAAAACAATTTTTCGAAATACCGGAAATATTATAATAGGTCTTTCTGTCTTAATATTTATAGTGGGTTCTACTGCTCTTATTTATGATTCTTTCAAAAATTTTCTACCATTTTTGATTACAGGGATATTATCCTTTCTTACCGGGGAAATATTTAGGTATATTGGAAGAGGAGAAAAAAGAAAAGAATTAAATACACAGGACGCTGTCGTCACGGTTTTTTTTGTTTGGACGGTAGCAATTTTTCTATCTTCTTTTCCTTTTGTTTTTTCCGGAGAATTAAATTTTTCACAGGCGGTATTTGAATCGACAAGTGGATGGACAACGACAGGGCTTACGATGTTTTTTGATGTGGAAGTACTACCCCGTTCTATCTTAATATGGAGATCGGTGATGCAATTTATTGGTGGGGCTGGTTTTGCTATAATTACTGTAATCATTGCTGGTACCATGGGGGTTGGTATATATCAAGCAGAAGGAAGAAGTGACAATTTAGTTCCAAATTTGAGAGAATCGGCTAGGATAATTCTTAGAATATATTTAAGTTGGGCGGTTATAGGGGTTTTGCTTTTGATTTTTGTAGGAAAACTTTCTTTTTTTGACGCCTTCAACCACACATTAACAGGATTAGCTACAGGAGGATTTTCCACAAAAAATTTTAGCATTGGTTCTTTTGGTAGCTTGAAGGTAGAAATAATTATCATGTTGCTAATGATTATGGGCGGAACCGGGTTTGGAGTCCATTATGCTGGTATATTAATGATTAGAAATTTTATTAGAAATCGCAGAGACTATCGGTCAAAAAAAATTTCATTACTTGAATTAAGAGAAAAAATCAAATCTGAGCCTTTTTTAAAAAACCCTGAAATTAAGACCATGTTCATAATTTTAGTTATTTCCTTTTTGCTGCTTTTTGCCTTTACAACGGTTGAAATGTACGGAGTTGGAGATGGTTTAGTTCATTCCGCGTTTCAGAGTATCTCTGCTTTAACAGGCACTGGCTTTTCAACAGTAGCTTTTTCACACTGGAATTATTTCGGATTGTTAATTGTGACAATATTGATGATCTTAGGTGGAATGATGGATTCCACATCAGGCGGTTTAAAACTATTCCGGGTTTATATCGCTTTCAAATTGATAATTAACCAGATCAAAGAATTTTTTAAACCCTCTGGAACCACTTTTTACATAGAAGTATATAAAGGGGTATCAAGAAAGAAAATTGATCTAAACTCAATAAAAAATGTTTTAGTGGTTTTTACAATGTATTTTATTACCTATTTTATTGGTGTTTTTATATTGTTGGCTTATGGGTATCCACTTCATAATGCTTTATTTGAGTATGCTTCAACTTTATCTGCTGTTGGACTTTCTACAGGTATTACTTCGAGTCAAGCTCCCGTAGGAGTGATTTGGACGCAAACATTAGGAATGTACTTAGGACGTTTGGAATTTTTCGTCATTATAAATGCAGTTATAAAATTGTTTAAAGATTTGAAAGATATTATTTAAAAAAAATAATCTTTAATACTTGAACGACCCTTTGTTTTTCATACTAAAAAACAAATTTAGGAAAGTAAAAAAACCCGCCATCGATAATTAGGCGGGTTTATATTATCCTTTAACAGAACCGGCAAGTAAACCTCTAACAAAATACCTTCCCAATATGATGTAGACAATGAGTGTGGGAAGGGCAGCTATTAAAGCTCCTGCCATTTGAACGTTCCATTGAACGACTTGACTGCCAGCTAAATTAACTAAAGCTACCGTTATTGGTTGTTTCGTTGGATCACTGGTTATCGTTACTGCAAACAAAAACTCGTTCCATATGTTAGTGAACTGCCATATTATAACGACTACAAAGCCGGGGATGGATATAGGTAAAAGAATCTTTGTATAGGTTTGCCATATGTTTGCACCATCCACAGCTGATGCTTCCACTAATTCGTTTGGTATTTCCTCATAGTAATTTTTAAACATTAAGGTGGTAATCGGTATTCCATATATAACATGTGTTATTATCAAAGCCGGTATCGTCCCATATAAACCTATTGCTTGAAAGAACTGTATAAGTGGAAATAACACGCTCTGATAAGGTATGAACATCCCAAATAGTATGAGGGCAAAAACAGTATTTGAATATTTGAACCTTAATTTTGAAAGAGCAAAACCATTTATTGAACCAATTATTGCAGATATTAGAGTAGCCGGTATCGTAAGGTAAAAACTGTTTTTTAGATTTGGTCCTAATCTCGCAAATGCCTCTTTGAATCCCTCAAAAGATATTTTACTTGGAAGTTTCCACATGTTTGATATAGAAACTTCTTCAAAAGGTTTAAATGACGTGCTTAGAGTAACATAAAAAGGCAGAACATAAAATATTGTGAATAAAGCCAGTATAATATAATAAATTGTAAGGGAAGTTTTATTTGATTTTTCTGCCATTATTTTTCCCCCCTAAATGAGCTGTAAAGATAAGGAACAATAACCGCTGCTACCATTATTAGCATTATGATTGCAATGGCTGATGCGATAGCGTATCTGTTTGATCTGAACATCTGTTCAAACATATAGACAGCAGGCATATCAGTAACGTTGTTAGGTCCACTTCCAGTCATAGCGTATATTAAATCGAATATCTTCAGAGACATGTGTCCTATTACTATCATTGCACTAAGCGTTATTGGTCTTAGCATAGGCATCTTTATTCTCCAGAACAATTGAATACCTGTTGCTCCGTCTACTTGTGCTGCTTCTATCATTTCTTCAGGTATCGCTCTAAGCCCAGCTAAATACATCGCCATTACGTATCCTGACATCTGCCAAGTAGCTGCTATTACCACAGGTATCAACGCTAGATTGAATTTTCCTATCGATTGAGTACTCGTGTACCACATCCATTGTAAGTTCGTCCATCCAAGGTTTTCAAGTAATAAATTGATTCCTTGTGGTGAGGTTGGTATGTTTCCAGGTGCGAATATCCAACCCCAAACCGTACCTGTTACAACAAAAGAAATCGCCATTGGGAATAAAAACAAATTTTGAAAAAAACTCGATCCCTTCAATTGCTTGTCTATAATATTGGCTAAAAATATACCGAGTATTATGCATCCTGCAAGAAAAAATAGGGTAAAAAATAATGTATTCCATAAATCTGTTTGAAATCTGGGGTCCATGAACAACCTTTGATAATTTCTAAATCCTACAAATTTGTATTCTCCACTCAATAATGAGGAGAAACTATTCCAGTTGGAGGTCGATGTTCTTATCGTTAGAAAAATGAAATAGTAAACAAATATCCCTATGAAAGCTAAAGATGGTAGGATTATAAAAAATCCTGCTCTTGCCTTTTTCTTTTGAACCGACATACATATCTCTCCTTATCGATTGGATAGGGTATATCGAAAATCTCGGCCCTTACTGGGCCGAGATTAAGTTATTTTAGGTGTTAATCTGTGAGTAGATTTACATCTTCAGCAGCCCATAATATCATTTGTTTTGCTTGGTTAACGTTTTTAGTAGTTACTAAGTTGTTAACGGCATCGTTGAATGACGTGACGAACGCTTCAGGTGCTGCAGAACCGTGAACGATAGATGGTGAAATGATGAGGGTTCTGAAATCCTCTGCTGTTTCTATCAAGTATGGATCGTTTCCTGGATCTGCGTCAATTCTTGCTGGGATAGAACCTTTAATTGGATTAAACACTGATTGAGCCCTTGTAGAAGCCAAGTATTCCAAAAAGATGAGTGCATTTTCTCTATGTGGGGCATTCTTTGGTAACCCGAAGGTATCGGATACTAATACGAACACAGCTTGTGTGCCAGGTAACTCGAACCATCCAAAGTCTTCTCCTGGCGTCCAACCTAAGGTTTTGAAGTATCCTTCTGCCCAGTCACCCATTAAATTGAAAACGGCTTTGTCTTCATATAACAATCTTGCAGCATCTTGCCATGCTAAAGCTGCATGATCTACGTTAACGTAATCCATAAGTTGTACCATTTTTTCTAAAGAACTGTCAAGCCTTTCATCGTTGAACGATAGTTCGCCGTTAAATAAGGCGTTGTAATTTTTAGCTCCAAATTCAGCTACCATAAGATTCTCAACAAGTTGGCCTGCAGGCCATTTGTTTTTATCTCCTAAAGCAAGTGGAGTGTAACCAGCGGCTTTTACTTTTTCTAATGCGTTTATGAATTCATTCCATGTCTCGGGTTCTTTAGTCAAACCTATTTCGTTAAATAACTTCTTGTTGTAGAACACAACGTTGCTTCTATGGACCGTCAGAGGAATGGAATAAACTTCACCTTGATAACTTACTATATCTATTAGACCTTCTGGAAATTTGTCGTATACTCCCCACGCTTTTAGATAGTCTGTTAAAGGTTCCATGAGTCCTGGTATTACGTATGTATCTGTTAATTCCCAACCAGCGTGTACTTGGAATGTATCGGGTGGGTTTCCACCAAGCATTCTTGTTTTTAATACTGCTTTGGCGTTTGTCCCAGCACCTCCGGCAACCGTTGCGTTGATTACTTCAATATCTGGATATAACTCGTTGAAATCTTCAAGAGTTGCTAGCAAAGCTTCTTCTTCTCCTCCACCTGTCCACCAACTGAATATTTCTACTTGCCCACTTTGGGCGAAAATCATGGTGAAACTTAATACACTTAGAAGTACTATACCTACTAACTTTCTCATACTACGCTACCTCCTTTTTGAGAATTCACAATATCTTTGGAAACTCCAAAACTTTCTTTTTCATTTTTGGTTGTTATAAGAGATGCTTTTCTCTTTGTTTAGCAAAAACTGATAGGGAGAAGATACTATGTGTTCGATTGCAATTGAGGCTGCTCCTGACAAAATAGCATCTTCTTTCTTTGAAGCAACTAAAATTTGTGGGATTTCATCGGAAAAGGTATATTGATCGACTATTTTTTTTATTTCTTTAATTACAGAGTTTCCTGCTTTTAAAATTCTTCCACCTACAATTACCGCTTCTGGGTCAATCGTATTTACAAGGTTCACTATTCCTAAGGCTAAAAATTTGCTGATTTCTTCCAAAGCCTTTTTAGTTTCGTCAGACTTTTTTGCTTCATTTAAAATTATCTCCAATGGTAAGTTAAATTCATCGGCCAACCTTGATAAACCTCCAAAACTTTCCAAAGGAATTAAATCTCCAGTTATGACTGTGTGACCTATTTCACCGGCGGAATTAAAAGTTCCTGGATATAATTTTCCGTTTATAATAATTCCTGCGCCAATTCCCGAATCTCCAACAACAAATACATAATTGTTAAATTTTTTTCCATGTCCAAACCACTTTTCACCTAAAACAGCACCGTTTGCATCATTTTCTAGCCATATTGTTTTTTCATAGTGTTCTTCTAACTGTTCAACGAGGGGGTAATCTTTGAGTAATGGAAAAGGATGAACTGATCGTAAAATTCTTTTTTGACTATCTATCAGCCCAGGCATAGCAATACCAATACCCTTAATTTTGTTGAAATCTACTCTGGAGTTATTGATCAATTCATCAATTATTAAAATTAGGTTTTTTAAAACATCAGTCGGTCTTCCATATGAATTTATTTCTTTTTCAATACTCTTAATTTTTTTGCCCTTAAAATTAAATATTCCTGTACGTACTATATTTACCCCAAATTCAATGCCTATAACATAAAAAGCGTTTTCTTTGATTTTTATTAGTTTTCGCTTTCTTCCTAATTTACCATCAACGGTACCAACTTCTTCTACTAAATCCTTGGACATTAATTCGTTTACAATATTTGTTATAGTAGCGTTAGTTAGACCCGTTATTTCTGATATTTCTGATCTTGTGCTTGTTCCTTTAGAATTCAATAATTCTAAAACTACTGTCCTATTACGTTCTTTAACTAATTCAATATTGTATGTTTTATTTGCCATCAGTAAACCCCTTTGTATTTTATTTCTACTCTACTTTCAATTTAAATACTTTTTATTAAAAATGTCAAGTCTAATTATGGCTGATTATAGTTAATTATCAGCATTTAAAAGCGATTATTTGAGAATATCTAAAGAAATCATACTTTTTTTATTTAAAAAAATTTTATCTATATATTTATAGTATAATACTTGAACGAAGTTGTTGTTTTTCATATAAAAACATCAAGAAATACTATTCAGATAACAATAATATAAGGTTTAAACTTTAAAAAATGTGAATTAACAAATTCTTTGAAGATATTTGTGTGGAAATTAGGAGGGAAAGTTACTTGTAGAAAAAGACTTTAAAGGTAGTACCAACCATCCATTTTGATTCAAATTCTATTTTGTAATTTGCTAGTTCGCATAAATATTTAACTACCGCTAGGCCTAAGCCTGATCCTTTGGCGTAATTATTTGCTTCAGCACCACGATAGAATCTTTCAAAAATTCTTTTTTGTTCTTCTTCTCTTATACCTATACCTTCATCTTTTATTATGAGTTGGTCGCTTAGGAAATCGATGTATATGTCAGAATTTTCGTAAGAATATTTAATTGCATTGGAGAGCAAATTTCTAAAGATAGTGTACAATACAAACTTGTCACTTTTAATGGATTGAATTTGACAATTGAAGTGTAGCTTTACGGATTTTTCTTGTATTTTTTCATAAAGATCTTTTACTATTTCGTTGTATAGGGTAGTTGTATTTATCAATTCTTTTTTTAATTCATATTCTCCGAATTCTGCTTTTGAAAGAAGGGTTAATTGAGAAATAATATTTTCTATTCTGTCGAGAGATTCTTCGATTTTAGTAAGTTGTTTGGTAAATTGATTGTCTTTCATAAAGTCTTTGAGTATTTGAGTATTTCCTTTAGCTATGGTGAGAGGTGTTCTGAGTTCGTGGGATACTGAGGTTATGAAATCTTCTTTTACTTTTTTTAATAATTCAAATTCAGTTTTATCTTGCAATATCAAGAGTTGATATTCTTTTTTAAAGGTGAGCTTGCAAAACTTACTGTATCCTGCAAAGAAGTATATATTTGTTTCTATTTCGAAGTCTTCGTTATTCAAGATATGCTTTGCAAGTTGATCGATTTCATTGAAACTTATGGTGTTCAATAATTCTTTATTTTTCACAAAACCCCAAGCTTTGGCAGTTGCATTTACATTAAGAATATTTGTTTTATTTTCTAATTGCAATACAGCATCTTCTAAAGAATCAAATATGTTAAAGTCAAATGAATTAGTATTTTTCATCTTTATTTCTCACCGTTGTTATCTACCGTATAAGCGTTTTTGTTAAATTTGTATCCTACGTTTCTAATAGTTTTAATCCAATTTTTTCCTATTTTTGATCTGATCATGCTTATATGTACATCTATCACCCTATCTGTAATAAATTCGTCTCCAAACCAAATTTTATCTATAATCTCTTCTCTTGTGTAGACTTTTTCTGAATTTCTAGCTAATAGATCGAGTATTTCGAACTCTTTTGAAGTCAATTCAATATTTTTACCTTTATAAGTTACTAAATAATTGCTTGAGTATATTTCCATGGGTCCAAAAACCATTTTACTTTCAGATTTTTTGAGTCTTTTTAATAAAGCTCTAACCCTTGCTGTAACTTCTCTAGGATTGAAAGGCTTTGTAATATAATCGTCTGCCCCTGATTCAATTCCTAAGATTTTTTCTCCATCTGTATTTTTTGCAGAAATTATTATTATACCTATTTCTTTGTTCAAAGCTCGAATTTTTGGTAACTCATCAACGGCGTTGCCATCAGGCAACATCAAATCTAGTAAGATTATATCAATGTTTGATTCTTTGTTCAAAACATTTCTCATTTGTGATAAAGTACCAGCTTCTAAGATTTCTAAGTCTTCTAATCGAAGATAAGTTTTTAATATATCTCGTATATCTTCATCGTCTTCAACAATTAAAACTTTTGGCATGAGAAAACCTCCATTTACAGATAGTCTTCGATTTCTTTGCCCGTTTCTATATAAACTATTTCTTCACAAAGATTTGTGGCATGATCAGCGATTCTTTCAATATCTCTTGCCAATAACACATAGGGAATAACAAGTTCTTTGTTAAAAGTTTCATCTTGTAATTTTTTCACAGCAATTTGTCTAAGTTGGTTTTCTAGCTCGTCTACTTCATCGTCTCTTTTCCATATTTTTACAGCTTCTTCGATACTTCTCTCTCCGAATGCTTTATAGGAGTCTTTTATCATCTCTAGGGATATACCGAACATTTTTTTAATTTCTTTAGTATTTACTATATCCTTCAGATCAATATGCGCATAGATTTTAGTTTTTTCGGCAATATTGCAGGAAAGATCACCTATTCTTTCAAGATTGTTTGCGAATTTTATCATTGTTACTGCGTATCGTAGTTCTTTGGCTAAAGGACGAAATCTTGCTACGATTTGATAGACTGACTCTTCAATTTGGCGGTTTAAATCATCAATTTGATCATCTGCTTTTAAGACTTTTTCAGCTAATTCAAGGTTTTTATCTTCTAAAGCTTTAATAGAATTTTCAAAGGATCTTAAAACGACAGTTAAAAGCTTAGATATTTCACTTGTTAATCGTGTCATTTCAGTTTCAAAATGTGTGTAATCCATCTATTCCACTCCCCATTTTCTTGTATAATTTCTATTGTTTTTTTAACTATTCAATTTTTAGCTAATTCTACCATTTAAATAATCTTCTGTCAATTGTTCTTTGGGACTTTTTATAATGTCTTCTGTTTTTCCGGATTCGATTAGTTCTCCTTGAAACATAAAGTACATATAATCTGAAATTCTTATAGCTTGGGCTAGGTTATGAGTTACAATAATTATAGTATAATTTTCTGATAGGTGTTCAATTAAATTCTCAATTTTTTGTGTTGCTATAGGATCTAGAGCGGATGTAGGTTCATCTAATAGAATTATTTCGGGATCAATGGCGATAGCCCTAGCAATACACAAACGTTGTTGTTGTCCACCAGAAAGTGAGCTTGCTGGTTTGTCGAGATCGTCTTTTACTTCGTCCCATAAGGCTGCTCTTTTTAATGCCGTTTCAATGATTTCATCCATTTTTCTGCCGTTTCTTGCTGTATGTAATTTTATACCGAAGGCAATGTTTTCATAAATAGACATGGGAAAAGGTACAGGTTTTTGAAAAACCATTCCTATTTTTTTTCGCAACAATGATAAATCAATATTATTTTCGTATATATTTTTCCCCTCAAATATTATTTCTCCACTTGTTCTATAACCAGGAATTTCATCGTTGATTCTATTTATACTTCTCAACAACGTGGATTTTCCACAACCCGAAGGTCCTATTATGGCACTGACTTTTTTCTTTTTAATTTCCATATTTATGTCTTTTAAAGCTTGTTTTTGATCGTACCAACCGTTAAAATTTTTTATTTCTATTGTGATTTCTTTTTCTACACTCAACTTTTTTGTTTTCCTCCTCTTATTTTAAATGCTATCGAATATATGACTAAAATAAGTATTATTAAGAATGCGGATGTTGCTTTCGCCATCCATTGTGCATTTTCTCCATATGCCATGGTTATAAAATATATGTGAGTTGGAAGAGTCATAACAGGATCGAGTAGAGAGTTTGGTAACTGAGTTGAATAAAAGACTGCACCAGTCAATAAGACAGGGGCGGTTTCTCCAATAACCCTTCCAGCGCCAATTAATATTGCGGTTATTATTCTGGTTTTTGCTGCTGGAAATAGTATTTTGTAAATAGTTTCCGTTTTTTTTGCTCCTAAAGCATAGGCTGATTCCCTTAATTCTCTTGGTAGAGATGCAAGGGCTTCTTTTACTGATGAGGATATTACAGGTAAAGTCATTATAGCTAAAGTTAAACTTCCACTTAGAAGCGATGTTCCAAATCCAAGAGTTATTGAGAAAAGAGCTAATCCAAATAGTCCGTAGACAACCGAAGGAACACCAGATAAAGAGGTAACGGATATGTCAATTATTCTTCCTAATCTTGATTTTGATCCATATTCTGAAAGGAAGGTACCAGTGAGAACTCCTATTGGAATAGAAAATAATAAGATGAAAAATATCATCAACAGACTTCCCAATATGGCTGGTCCTATCCCACCGGCTGTCATTCCTTGACTGGGATATTCTACAAAAAAAGAAGGAGTAAAATATCTAGCACCATCTACTATAACTATTACAATTATTGACAATATTATACCAAAGGCAATATAACTGATGATTCTAAAGATTAATGATATAATAGAATCTATCCCTGTTTGTTTTTTCATCTTTTTCAACTCCTCGTTACTCTTCTAGATATCATTGTTAGAATAAAAGATATCGTTAACAAAATTAAACCCGCAACGAATAAAGCAGAGTAATGAATACTTCCAATAGGCACTTCTCCCATCTCGCTTGCTATAGCAGCGGTTAAAGGCCTAACTGGATCCCATATTGATTTGGGAATTATGGCAGCTCCGCCAGCAACCATTAATACAACAATAGTTTCCCCTATAATTCTATTTATTGTTAGAATTATTGAATTTAAAATTCCTGATAGTGCCGCTTTGCTTACTATTCTAAATCCGGCGATGAACCTGCTTGCTCCCAATGCTAAAGCACTTTCCTTTAGACTGATATCAACTGATGATAATGCTTCCTGCATGAGAGATGCGGCGTATGGTAGTGATAAAATAGATAGCCCAATTGCTGCTAATAGCAGATTACCTGTGGACCAAGCCCCAAAATTCATTAAGATAGGTGAAATATAAATGAATAAGAAAGACCCTATAATAACAGTTGGGATTCCAGATAGCAAATCTATTGCTGATTTTATAATTCTTTGTTCAGTGCTTGTGGCATAATCATACAAGAAAAATGCAATTATATACCCTATGGGTATAACTATAATAGAAGCGAAACCAGTTAAGATAAAAGAACCAGCAATCATTGCTAACATGCCATATTCTGGTGGATCATATGTTGGATACCAATACTTACTTGTAAAAATTTCAGCCCCAACTTCTGTCAGGGCTGGAATAGCATCTCTGATGATAAAAATGAATAGACCAATTAATGCTAAGATTCCCACCATTGCGACAACTGTGATTATACTTTGATTTACGATATTTTTTAAATCTCGTCTATTCACAAATAAAACACTCCTTTTAAAAGATAATCTTTTAAAATCCGTATGCTGCTACATATCCTGCTTGTTCAACTAATTCTTGACCTCGTTTTGATAACCCAAATGTCAAATATTGTTTAACTGGTCCAGTTTGAGGATAACCATTTGTTGCATCGATAAACATATACAATGGTCTTGAAATTGGATAAACAGAATTTAAAATATTCAGTTTTGTTGGTTGTACACCTTCGACTGATAAAACCTTTACGTCTTCAGTCACATAACCTACGCCTGTATAAGCTATGGCATATAAGTTCTGAGCAACCGCTTGTACTTCTGCGTGGGTTGATTCTAACATCTGAACTGTTGGTGCCATTCTTTTACCCTCTAAAACTTTTTCTACGAATGTTTCGTAAGTCCCTGAGGCTGTATTTCTTGAATATACAACAATTCTTTGGTTTGGTAAATTTGGGTCCAATTGGTTCCATCTAGTGATATCGCCAGAGTAAATACTTGCCAATTCTTCTATGGTGATATTGTCTATTCCAAGATTAGGATTAACTATAACGGCTATTCCATCGTATCCTAAAACAACGGGAATGAAATACTTACCTTCTTCATGCATCTGCTCTAATTCCGATTCTTTAAGCCATCTGCTTGAGTTTGCTATGTCTGTTGTTCCGTTGAATAAAGCTGCGATACCAGTTGAAGAACCCGCACCTTCCAAAGTAATTGTTAGATCGGGATACATATCTTTTAACTCTTCAATCCAAAGTTGAGCTACTGGAAAGATCGTGTTTGAACCTTTTAGAACGAGTGTTTCTGCAAAACTGAAAAGAGCTATACCTACTAAAACTAACGTTAATAATACTTTCTTCACAATATTTCCCTCCTTAATTTAAATTTTCGATGTAATTATAACAATCTTTTTTTTGGATAAAATCAAGTGATGTTAAGAAATATTAAGGAGGTACTCTTATTCATATTTAATCATACTTGATGGATCTAAAAAATAAAATTGTTATTACATTTTCATAAATTTTTTAGACTTTAATCTTTTCAAAATTTCAAAAATTTGTGCTATAATTTAATTGTACCGTCTTTATAAGAAACAAGTGATTTTATTAAGAAGCGTTAAGAGGTGTCTGATTATGTTGATTGAATCGAAAAGTTATGAGAAAGAGGTTGAAAAACTATTAAATCTTAGGCTTACCAAGAGAGAAAAAGAATTAATAAGAGCAGCTTATGATTTGGCGGAAACTGCTCATAGCGGTCAATTTAGAGATTCTGGTGAGGAATTTTTTGAGCATCCAAAAAGCGTTGGACTGATACTTGCTAGTTTAAAAATGGATGTAGATACTATCATAGCAGGTCTTTTGCACGATGTAGTTGAAGATTGTGGAGTGTCAATAGATAAAATAAAAGATCTTTTTGGGGTCGATGTTGCTAATATAGTTTCAGGTGTCACGAAGATCAGTAATTTAAAGCTCAACGAACGACTGAACGAAAATGACATGAAATCTTTAGAAAAAGTTGAAACTATAAGAAAGATGCTTTTTGCTATGTCTGAAGATATAAGAGTCATAATCGTTAAATTAGCTGATAGATTACATAATATGAGAACTTTACAATTCGTCGACAGAAAAAAACAGATAGCTAAATCTGATGAAACTTTAAAAATATATGCCCCTATTGCCCATAGATTGGGTATTTATAAGATGAAGGAAGAGTTAGAAGATTTATCTTTTCGGTATTTGTATCCAGAGACATATTTTGATTTAAAGGCAAAAATTGAAGAAAAAATAAGGCTTGGACAAAATCGATTGAACGAATACGCGCAGATTATTAAACAAGAGCTAGATAATCAGAAAATAAAAGCAACCGTTGAAGGACGCTCTAAACATTTATATAGTATTTGGGATAAGATGATTCGAAAAGGAAAAACTTTAGATGAAATATATGACTATATTGCTCTTAGAATAATTACTGAGGATCAGAATAAATGTTACGCTGCTTTGGGAATAATTCATTCTATTTGGTCCCCTATTCCAGGAAGAATAAAAGATTATATTGCAACACCTAAATTCAATGGTTATAAATCACTGCATACAACTGTGATAACACATAAAGGAGATCCATTAGAAATACAAATTCGAGATTGGAAAATGCATGAAGAAGCCGAATACGGTTTAGCTGCTCATTGGGTTTATAAAGAGGGTGTTAGTCCGGAAAAATTAAAATTTCTTAATGATTTGATGGAGTTACATAAATATATAGCCCAAAATGCTTTTGAATTAAAAGACATCGAAACAAACCTTCTTTCAAAAGAAATTTTTGTATTTACACCCAAAGGAGAAATAATTCATTTACCCAGAGGAGCAACACCTATTGATTTTGCTTTTGCTATTCATACTGAGGTTGGTAATCATTTTTCAGGAGCAAAAGTCAATGGTAAATTAGTTCCCATTTCATACAAATTGCAGACGGGTGATATAGTAGAGATACTGATCAATAGGAATTTTCAAGGACCTAGCATTGATTGGTTAAAATATGCTCATTCTCCTAAGACTATATCGAAGATAAAAAAATATTACCGACAAAAAAATGAAGTCGAGTTAATTGAAAAAGGTAAGGACAAGTTTAGAGAGCTGTCGAAAAAACTTAATTTTTCTATGGATGAAATCCTTGAGAAATTAAAAGAAATAGGATTTTACATTAAATATAACATAAAAAGTGATGATGAATTTTTTATTAAACTATCGTTAGAAGATATTAGTATTAATACTATTAGAAATATTTTTACCCTAAACGAAAAAGAAGAAGAAACAATCCCTACCGTCGAAAAATCTATTTCAAATAGAAAAGGAATTTCCGTTCTTGTTGATGGTGAAGAAGGTGTTGAGAGCTATTTCGCAAAATGTTGTATGCCTGTTCCGGGAGATGAAATTATAGGTGTGATAACTCGAAGAGGAATTGGTATACATAGAAAAGATTGTAAAAATATTCAAGATATTGATGAAAGTAAAAAGGTAACTGCTGAGTGGAACGAATACAATCAAAACAAATTTTCTACCGTATTAATGATTGATGTAGAGAGCAAAAATGTTTTAAATAACGTTAGAAATGTTATAAATAATGAAGGTGGACATATAGAAAAGTTTGAAATGACAAATAATTCTAATTACCTTAACATTAGGATATATCTAGCCGTCCAGAATTTAAAACATCTGAGCCTTTTAAGTAATAAATTGAAAAATTCTAAGGGTGTTTATTCTGTTAGGAGGGTATAATTTGAGGGCTGTAGTTCAAAGAGTTGCACAAGCATCCGTAACTATTTCTGATAATATTGTTGCGCAAATAGAAAAAGGACTTCTGGTTTTCTTGGGTATTTCAAAGAGCGATCAAGAATCAGATATTAGCTGGATGGCTGATAAGATTGTAAATCTGAGAATTTTCGAAGACGAACAAAATAAAATGAATAAATCTTTATTAGATGTTATGGGTGATGTGCTTGTTGTTTCTCAATTTACTTTATTTGGTGACTGTAGAAAAGGGAGGAGGCCATCCTTCACTGATTCGGCAACTCCCGAGAAGGCTAAAGTTCTTTACGATGAGTTTCTTTCATACCTTAAAGAAAAATATCCTATAAACGTTCAACAAGGTGAGTTTCAAGCTCATATGAAAGTAAATATTATCAACGATGGTCCAGTGACTTTACTTTTAGATTCACAGAAACTATTTTGAATAAATAAAATATCATTTGATCGGAGGGATTTTATGAAAGAAATAGAAGTTACCGTTTTCGTCTATAACGAGGATCCATTTGAAGCCCACATTTCATCTGAAGGTGTTGAATCAGGAGTTAATCAATCTAATGTGCATAAAATATATTTAGGTTACGAAAAACCTCAAAAAGGTGTTGTTGTTAAATTCAAGCTACCTAACGGCGAAAAGAAATACGTTAGGGGTGAATAGATAACTCTATCTCTTTTATAATTTCACTAATATCAATTGGAGAGAAATGTAATATATCTTTTTTTATTGATTTAAATGTATTGATAAAATATTTATTTTGGTTTCCAGTACTTATTTCTAGGGAACATTCTATTAGTGCAGCTATTAAATCCGATGTTTTCACATATGCTCCATAATCATTTTCAAAAGGAGTATATATATATTTTTCAAGTTTTTTAACCTTTTCTTTCAATACTCTTTTATGAATGTACCAATCTTTAATGAAGTCTTTTTCTATCTCACCAATTATTTCTTCTAATCCACTTACTTTTCTTTTAGTGGGGCTTATCACATCACCTGTAAATGCTTCAGGCAAATCATGTAGTATTGAAGCAATCATAATATCGTAAATTTCTTTCATTTGTAAATTAGCTTTTAGAGCTAAAAGGTAAGAGATTAAAAAAACGAAAAAGGTATGTGAAGCTACAGAACTTTTGATATTTCTATGATTTTTGTTCCATCTTATCATAGTCACCAATCTTGTTGATATTTCTAATAACTCATTCGCTAATTCTTCTATCTCTTTTTTATCTTGTATATCCATTTTTTTTATTTTTGTTTGGTTTTTTATTTTAGGTTCAGTGTAATATTCGGGAAAGACTCTTTCGTTAATACTGGCTTCTTTTTGGGCGACAAGGAGGTTTATCATCCTTACTTTCTTTTCAGTTTCTTCATCAAAAGTATAATGAATTAATAGTTTTGAGCTAATATTGCTATCAAAATTTGATTCTACTTCTTTATAGGTTTTGTTAATTACTTCATCCCAAAGTTTTTTGCCTTTTTCTTCAATTTTGCTTTTGGTAGCCAATGATATGTCTGATAATACTATTTTAGGAATCGCTTCATATATTTTATTGTGCAATATTTTTACTAATTTTTCTTCTGATTCGTCAGAAAATACAAATAAACTTAAAAGGAGATTGTTGTATATGTTATCAGATTCGCTAAATCTTACAATTGCAGGATTGTTGTTCCATCTGTAGACTGTAAACAAATTAGAACTTTCTAAAAGAAAATTGCCAATGTTCATTAAATCACCTTCTTAATTGGTTCAATATTTTATTGTTTTTTAGAAACTCTAAAATCTACTTTAGCGTCCCTTCGCCCGTGCGTTAAGGGGTAAACCCCTTAAAAACCCCAAATTCAAGTTCAAAATTATTTAAAAACATGGTTTGCATACTACGGCAAAAAGATAAAAGAATTTTCATTCATAATGTTCAGATTTTGTATTTCTTAATTATTTTAACACATTTTTTAATTCATGATTATTTGAATTGATGGTATAATTTATGTGTATTTTTAACAGAAAAAAGAGAAAGGGGTTTGTATGTGAAAAGTATTTTCATAGCTGGCATTTCTGGATCAATTGGTCAACAAGCTTTAGAAGTGTTAAATAGTGAATGGTTTAAAGGTAATTTCAAGATAGTGGGGGGTTCCGTTTATAAAAATTGGGATAAATTGAAAGAAGCAATCAACAAATATAGTTTAATTAGTGCTGGAATAGTTGAAAATAATGAAAAAATTCCTAAAGATTATAATGGATGTAGAATTTTTACTGGTGTAGATGCTGTTGAAAGGAGCATGGAGTTTTGTAATCCTGATTATACTCTGATTGCAACTTCTGGTTTTTCTGGTGTTAAAAACACTTTAAAGGCTATCGATGTCTCTCAGCGGATATGTTTGGCAAATAAAGAATCGATTGTATGTGCTGGCAATTATATTTTGGATTATGCTAGTAATTTCAAAAAGGAGATAATTCCAGTTGATAGTGAACATAGTGCAATATTTCAACTTTTAATGGGAGAAAGTTCGACTCCAGAAAAGATTATATTAACGGCTAGCGGTGGTGCTTTAAGAGATTACCCTGTTGAAGCCCTTGAAAATGTTTCAGTGAAGGAAGTGTTGGACCATCCTGTTTGGTCCATGGGAAAAAGAATAACCGTTGATTCTGCATCGATGGTTAATAAGTCTCTCGAATTATTTGAAGCTTATTATTTATTTAAAATCAACAATATCGAGGTAGCTATCAATAGAAACAGTAGAATTCATTCTATGGTTCAATTTTCTGACGGGGTAATTAAGATGCATTATGGAGTAGCCGATATGAAAATTCCAATAGCTTTTTCGATTTCTTATCCGGAACGGAATTTCGTTTTTGAAAAACCTGATTTATTTTCAGAGAAGATACGCTTCGAAAGAGTAGATTTTGATAAGTATCCCTCTTTGAAATTAGCTTATAGCATTCTGGGGAATGCCCCTTTACAGAATGCATTTAATGCTGCCGATGAGATAGCAGTGGACAGTTTTTTAAATGGTTTAATTAAATTTGGAGATATTTATCGTGTTATATACAAGACGGTAAATGAGATGCAAATTCAGTTTTCATTTTCCAATAGCTTGAGTTTTAATAATTTTGATGATATACTTAAAGTGGATAAAATCAGTAGAGATATAGCGAAAAAATATATTATGGAGGTTACCGAATGACCGTTCTATTATCAATTATTTGGTTTTTGATTATCATATCCGTTATTGTGGTTGTGCATGAATTTGGGCATTTTATTTTTGCTAAAATTTTCAAGACGAGAGTGGATGAGTTTTCTATAGGTTTTGGCCCAGCATTATTCAAGATCCCAGGTAAAGAAACTACCTTTCGATTCAATATTGTTCCTTTGGGCGGCTATGTAAGATTAGCTGGTGAAGAGGTATTAGAAGAAGGTTATAAGGATACTGATCCTGCACTGTTTTACAATAAGAAACCTTTTCAGAAATTTTTGATAGCTTTTGCAGGTCCTTTGTTCTCTTTTCTTTTAGGTTATTTTCTTTTTGTAGGAATAGCAGGTGTCTACGGGTTCCCAGAGGTGATTGTTGAGAGAGTAGGAAAGGACAGCGTCGCCGCCCAAGCAGGTCTTGAACCTGGCGATATTATTAAAAAAGCAAATGGTGATTATGTATTTAATCCTTCGATTTTAGAATTGGGAATAGCCTCTGGGAAGCCATTAGAGTTAACTGTTATAAGAAACGGAGAGGAAGTTAATGTTACCTTGATTCCAGAACCTACCAATGATAGAGCAATTTTTACTTTATATGGTATTGAAAATCCCGGATCGATTAATCTGAAAAACAAAGAGATTGTTTCACTAAATGGAGAAGAAGATTTATATACGGTTATGAGTCGAATGGAAAATGGCGATCCAATAGAGATACAGTTAGAAGATGGAACTATTATTGAAGGTAAGTTATCTCAATATTCTTATTATCCACCCATGTATGAAACAGGTATCATTTACGCTACTTTCTCAAATGTTGTTGCAAATGGTAACAATGTTTTTCAAGAGGGAGATAGAATAGTTGAAATTAATGGTGTACCGATTACTAACGGTTCTGATTTGCAAAATGTAATTTATCAAATTCAGTTAAATGCAGGAGAATTAATGTTCGCTGTTTCTGGTAAAGAAATTATTAATGAGTATAAGCCTTTTAAAGATAATACTCTTGAGTTGTTAGTAGAAAGAAACGGACAAACAATTAATATTAATTTATCCAAAGAAGAATTTTTAGATTTTATAGTTCAACCGGGAGTTTTAGAGGCACCATATGAAAATTGGCACCCCAAAGGTATTGAGGCACTTACAGTCCCCATTCAATGGGCAAATAATTTGATTTCTTTAACTTTCAGATCTTTTGGGCAATTATTCACAGGCCAGCTGAGCGCTGATCAGCTAGCAGGTCCGGTTGGAGCAGCTGCCATAATAGGGCAGGCAGCGATGGTAGGGTTCGATGCTATTTTAAATTTAACCGCTTTGATAACTATCAGTTTAGGAGTTTTTAATTTGATTCCGATCCCCGGTTTAGATGGTGGCAGAATCGTTTTTTCTATTTACGAAATGATAACTAGAAAAAGGGTAAGTCCAAAAGTAGAGGCGATAGTGAATACAATAGGATTTTTATTCTTAATATTTTTGATGATCTTTGTCACTTATAACGATATAATGAGGTTTTTTTAATGAGGTGTTCTAAATGTTCTCACAAAAAGTAGTGAATGTTGGTGGAGTTAAAATTGGTGGGAAGCACCCCATCGTTATTCAAAGTATGACGAATACAGATACAACAAATGTTGAGGAAACTCTGTTGCAAATTGAACGATTAAAAAACTCTGGTGCTCAGATTGTAAGGGTGTCAGTGAGAAGCAAGGATGACATTCAACCTTTTAGTGAAATTGTAAAAAAGGCTCAAGTCCCTTTAGTTGCAGATATTCATTTTGATTACAGAATAGCGATAGAATCTATTAAAGCCGGTGCCTCGAAAGTTAGAATAAACCCAGGCAATATTGGCTCAGATGTTAAAATACGAGAAATAGTTAAAGTTGCTAAGGATTATAACGTCCCAATAAGAGTAGGTTCGAATTCTGGCTCGATCGCTAAAGAATTTTCTAATTTACCTAGACATAAAGCATTGGCTGAAAGTGCTTTAAAAGAAGTTAGATTATTAGAAAAAGAAGGTTTTTACGATATCGTGGTTTCTGTCAAATCAGTTGATGCAAAAGAAACCTTCGTAGCCAATCAATATCTTTCTCGGTTGATACCTTATCCTTTTCATATAGGGGTTACTGAAGCGGGTGTTTTTGAAGACGCTGTTATATTGTCTTCAGCAGGTTTGGGTTCTTTACTTATAAACGACATAGGAGATACCATTAGAATATCCATAAGTGGGGATCCGGTCAGAGAAGTTGAATTGGCAAAAAATTTGTTAATAGCCTTAGGTTTAAGAACTGGGGTAAGAGTTATAGCCTGTCCAACTTGTGCAAGGGCAGAGATTGATGTTGAAAGGTTAGCTTACGAGGTAAAAAAAATGTTAAAAGACAAAGAGGTTAAAAAAAATATTACCGTTGCGGTTATGGGATGTGTGGTTAACGGCCCTGGCGAAGCTAAGCATTCTGATATTGCTATAGTTGGGACCAAAAATTCATCAGCGGCTATTTTCCTTAAAGGAGAACTTTTCGGGACCTTTAAGAGAAGTGAGATAAAAGAGAAACTTTTTGAAATTATAGAAGAGGTTCAGAATTCTTAATTGAAGAAGGGAAAATTATGGAGATAGATCCTATCACCCAAAAAAAAACGGATAAAGAGTTGAAAAAAAGGAAGATAAAAAAATCAAAAGATCAAGATGTTACTGCTTCTGAAGTAAAAGAAAAAGAAGGTTTTTTTGATATACTAGTTGATACGAATATAAAAATCAGCGAGAGTGAGCTAAGGAGTTTGATTGATAATATTCTTAAATTAGGAAACAACTTTGTGAAATCTCCAACTCAATCTAATCTAAGAGAGTACAGAAATTCTATCAAAGATTTCCTTAAAAGATTAGAAAAACATTGGTATGTGATAAAAAACGATCTTGATTTTAAAAACGCAACACCTCAACTACATATGGTCGCAGAAGTAGTTGATGACAAACTAATGGAATTGACTGATATGATTTTAAAAAGAGAGAAAAATACATTATTATACGCATCAAAAATTGAAGAAATAAACGGATTGGTTTTAGATTTGTACAAATAATAAGTAGTATAGAAGGTGCTTCTTTTGCATAATTCATTCTTTTATGATACAATAGAGAAAATTCAATCAAAAATAGATGATATAAAAGCCAGTTCCTTGTGTTTTGTTTGTGAAGATAATTTCATTTTAAATAATTTTAGAGATGATCTATTAAATTCGGTTTCGGATTTCAATAAGTTGGATACCTTAATTATAAAACCTAGTGGTGGAAATATTAAGATAGAGCAAATTAGGGATGTGGAAGAGTTTTTAATGTATAAACCTAACTATGCAAAGGTGAAGGTTGTTTTTTTTGAGGATATTGATAGATTGAATATAGAAGCAGCAAATGCTGCGCTCAAATTAATTGAAGAACCTCCTGAATACGCTTTGGTATTTGGAACAACTACGAGATGGAATTATTTGTTACCTACCATAAAAAGTCGTTTTATAAGGTTTGATCTTTCTATTCCTTTAGTTTTAATTAAGGATATCAATACCAAATATAAGGAAACTGCAATTTATTTCAATTTTTTTCGACATTATGATTCAGGGGTTCTATTGTTTCTGAATGATGAAAATACTGATATATCTCGGATTAAAGATGAGGTAGGACGGATAGTCAATTTTTCATTCAACGATGTTGATGAATTATTAAATAATTTCAAATTGCCACTTGATTTGCCAGAGAACAAACTCAAATTTGCTCTTTCTTATTATAAATTGTGGAATATATTAATAAATTTAAACGATAAAGAGTTCTTTTATCTAATAAAAGATATTTCCCAAATAAAAAATGATGTAGAAAATTTAACTTTTTTACGTAATATATCCACCTTAAGTACGATTCTTTTGAGAGATGCGATGGTTTTTTTGAATTCTTCCAAGTGGAAATTTTTTTGGAATAATTCGCTTGTTTATTTCTTTGGATTAAACGAACATATCCTTAATCTAGAGCAACTTAAAGACACTGTCTCATATCTGAATAGGATGTCTACGATGAGATTAGCTAACTTTAATTTTGAAATGGAAATATTTACTCATTTTTTTAGAATTAATAGATGCTTTATTAAAACAATTAAATAACAACAATGGGAGTGAAACCTTTTGATAGATCTAAAAGCTGAAGTTTATGGGGTAGAGTTGGAAAAATTAGGTCCCATTCATTATTATAATTATTTAGGAATTGAAAAAATTAATATA
The DNA here is from genome assembly GCF_054051725.1 of Petrotoga sp. DB-2. Classification (NCBI taxonomy): domain Bacteria; kingdom Thermotogati; phylum Thermotogota; class Thermotogae; order Petrotogales; family Petrotogaceae; genus Petrotoga; species Petrotoga sp. DB-2. Next base: position 27,707 of record NZ_JBSVZD010000002.1, read on the forward strand.
TTTGATTATGTATTGGTTCAAACAGAAAACGGAATAGAAGTTGGAAGAGTTGTAATCGGGCCTGTTACTATGAGGTTTGAAGAAATTGGTTATGAACCTAACTCAATAATTAGAAAGGTTTCAGACGAAGACAAAAAACAAGTAGAAGAAAACGTTCAAAAAGCTGAAGAAGTTGCACAATATGCAAAACAAATGGTTAGGGAATTAGGGTTAAAAATGAGAATTCTTGATGCAGATTTTACTTTCGATAGATCAAAATTAGTAATTTACTTTGGTTCCGATGTCAGAATAGATTTTAGAGAATTGGTAAAGATATTAGCTAAAAGGTACAAAACAAGAATCGAACTTAAACAGGTAGGAGCTAGAGATGAAGTAAAGATGATAGGATCAATTGGTTTATGTGGGCAAGAAGCTTGTTGTAGTAGATTTTTAAGAGATTTTTCTTCTATAAAGATGGAGCTAGCTAAAACCCAACAAATGATGATCAACACCGCAAAAATCTCAGGCAGATGCGGAAAACTACTTTGCTGTTTGAAATATGAGAATGATTTTTACAAAGAGGTCCTTAAAAATGTTCCCAATGAGAATACTACAATAGAATACGATGGAAAGCCAGCCAGAGTTGTAACGGTCAACGTGTTCTTAAAGGAAGTTTCACTACAAGTAATAGAAGAAAATCAACCAATCTTAATCAAAGTTCCTTTTTCCTATTTCAACAATAGTAACTCTCAAAATGGGTGATCATATGAGAACACTAGCGGCTATATTCATAACAATAGGCATTTTGTTTGTAATAATAGGGTTGATGTTCGCTTTTAATATAAAACTTGGAAGACTCCCCGGAGATATAATAATAAAAAGAGAAAATTTTGTTTTATATATTCCTATTACAACCATGCTTATTGTAAGTGGGTTAGTTACATTGTTATCAATTATCATTCGAAGATTTTTCTAATACTAGTTCTAAATTCTTTGGAGGTGGATTCATTGAAAAAAAGTTTAAAAGAGCTAAAAAGCTTGTCATCAGTCGCCAGAGGAGATATATTGAAGATGACTACTGTGGCTAATTCTGGTCATCCCGCAGGATCTATGTCTTCAATTGACATGTTTTTATCGGTATTGAATAGGGCAAATATATTTCCGGAAGATCCTTTCAATCCAGATAGAGATAGGATTGTGGTTAGTCATGGTCACACTTCCCCTGGTTTTTATGTGGCTTTAGCAAGGATGGGCTTTATTGACATTGAAGAAGTTATTTCAGGATTCAGATATGCCGGCAGTATATTTGAAGGGCATGTTACCCGTGGGATACCAGGTGTCGAGTGGTCAACAGGGAATTTAGGTCAAGGTTTATCAGCTGGGATAGGAATGGCTTTGGCAGCAAAGAAGAGGAAAAAAGACTATAGAGTTTACGTTTTTAGTAGTGATGGAGAAAGTTCAAAAGGTCAAATTGCTGAAGCTAGAAGAACTGCGATAAAAGAAGGCCTAAATAACCTAATTGTATTACTTGATTACAACGATATTCAAATATCTGGAAGAGCTAGAGATATATTATCCGTAAATATAGTTGGAGAATATGAAGCAGCTGGTTGGAATGTAATAGAAATTGATGGTCACAATTTCGAGCAGATCAATAAGGCATTAGAAGTAGCTGAAAATGAGCCGCTAAGGCCAACTGTGATTGTAGCAAAAACGATTATAGGAAAAGGGGTTTCTTTTATGGAAAACACCCCAACCTATCACGGTAAAGCACTCACTAAAGAACAGTTAAATAAGGCTTTAGAAGAATTAGGTTTAGAAAACGATGTGGAAAAGTACATTGAAAAAAGAAAAAATATGGCTTTATCTAGGGAAAAAATAAATTATCCAAATATTGAATTGAAGGTTGAAACCGGACAACCCATAGTGTATGAGAAGGGAGAAAAGGTGGCTAATCGTAACGCCTTTGGGAATGCTATTGCTGATCTCGCAAAACTGAATATGGCTAACTTTCCAGTAGTTGCGATCGATTGTGATTTGAAACCATCCGTTAAATTGGAAAAATTTGAAAAAGTCAATCCTGAGGGTTACATTCAAATTGGTATTGAGGAACATAACGCTGCTACCATTGGGGGTGCGTTATCTGTTAATGGAGTCTTGACTTTTTTTTCTGATTTTGGGGTTTTTGGTTTAGACGAGACATTTAATCAACAAAGATTAAACGATATTAATCACACTAATTTGAAAACCGTTGTCACCCACTGTGGTATCGATGTTGGAGAAGATGGTAAGACCCATCATGAAGTCAATTATATTGGGATAGTCAGAAGTTTATACCATACTAAACTGATCGTACCTTGTGATGCCAATCAAACTGATAAAACGATTAGATATGCTGCAAAAGTTCCTGGTAACTTTGTAATTGCTATGGGAAGATCTAGCTTGCCAATCTTGTTAGATGAAGTGGGTAACGTTTATTACGATAACGATTATAACTTTGAGTATGGGAAGTTGGATGTTTTTAGAAAAGGTAAAGATCTAACAGTATTCACGTACGGAAGTTTTGCTCATTTGGCGGTGGAAGCAGCTGATAAGTTGAAAGAAGAAGATATTCATATTACAGTTATTGGTGTACCAACTCCTTTAGATTTCGATCTTACTGATGTTAAAGAATACGTAGACAATAATATTGTATTAACTTTAGAAGATCACAACGTAGAAAATGGTTTGTCAAATGAACTGTCAAAAGCTATGATCAGAAATTCTTTGAAACCTTCTTATTTTGAACCTATGGGATTAAAAGAATATGCTCCGTCTGGAACGATTAAAGATTTGCTAAAAGTTCTTGGATTTGACGTAGACTCATTGGTAAAAAAGATGAAAGGATTAATTGAAAACAAATGAAGTATGAGGGTAATTTAAAATTGACTTTGCAAGAGGAACAAACAGTAAAAAAAGCAAAAAAGGAGCTCCTACTGCCACCATGTGTGAAAGAAAGCTTATTGTTTGAAGCGTTGTGTCATAAATCATACGTTTTCGATAGCGAAAATATTCAAAGAAAACTTGATTCTAATGAAAGATTAGAATTTCTCGGAGATGCTGTTTTGGAGTTAGTTATCTCCGAGTTTCTTTACAATAATTATTACCTTTCCGAAGGAGAAATGTCAAAGGCGAGGGCTATTATAGGAAGCGAAGTTATTTTAGCAGAAGTTGCTTTGAAGTTGGGATTAGATGATTTTATTTTTTTAAGTAAAGGTGAAGACAAACAAGGTGGGCGAAGAAAAAAGTCAATTTTATCTGACGCTATGGAAGCACTATTTGCCGGTATATATATTAGCTGTGGTTATGAAAAGGTGAAAAAGTATATTATAAAAAACATGAAAGAATACATTGAGAACGCTGTTGAAGGGAATATTTTTCTCGATTATAAAACGAAGTTACAAGAACTAACTCAAGAAAAAACAAAAAAATTGCCTGAATATGTGTTATTAAGTGCTTCTGGACCATCACATATGAAAAGATACAAGGTGGCAGTTAAATTAGATGATGAGATACTTGGAATAGGTGAAGGCTTTTCAAAAAAATTTGCCGAACAATTAGCAGCAAAAATCGCCTGTGAGAAGTTTTTGAACTCTACTGGCGGGAATGATAGAGTTGATTAAAGACATTGAATTTGTTATATTAAAGAACACCTCTTCAGTATCATTAACGGGAAATTATTGTTATCTGAACTGTAAACATTGTGGTGGCCATTATCTAAATAATATGGCCCGAGTAAAGGATATGGAAAATTTAGTAAAAAAAGGGTTCACTTCTTTTTTAATTAGTGGTGGATTATTGGCTGATAGAAAGGTTCCACTTACTATTTTTGCGGATACACTATATACTCTAAAAACCAAATACAATTTGAAATACAACGTACATACAGGCTACGTGGATGAAAAAGATATCCATGTTTTAAAAGAGATCGCGGATACCGTATCTTTTGACCTAGTTGGAGATCAGCAAACTGTTAGAGAGGTTTATGGGAAATTTGATTATGATAAGATGTGGGCTTCTTTCGAATTACTCGTAAATAATGATTTTGTCGTTAAACCACATATTACCATAGGCTTGAATAAAGGAGAATTCTCTCATGAACAAAAAGCAATTGAAAAATTAAAGAAATTTGCAGATCAAATAGATGAAATAATATTTTTAGTTTTTATACCCACCGTTGGAACTGAATTCTATTCTTATCAACCTCCAAAAGTCACTGACGTTGTTTCTTTTCTTTCAAAAGTAAGAAAGGATTTTTCTTATAAAAAGTTAACTCTAGGTTGTATGCATCCTAAAGGGAAATATAGAGAAGAGCTACAAACCAAGCTTTTGGGTATTGTAAATAAAATTGTTCAACCTATCGGCAAAGTTATAGAAAAAGCCGAAAGAGAAAATTTCCAGATTAGCTATAGTTACGAATGTTGTGCGTTCTCTTCAAACTGTGAGGTGGGGAGCGGGTCGGAGGGGCGCTATATAAAGTTTTAGAGTTTCTAAAAGGCTGTATGATGAGTGGAGGTATATTATAAAATGGAAATTCTACCTTCGTACATGAAGTTATATGAATCAGGTGAACTTCATAAAAGACGTGATTATTTGATCAAACGCTTAGAAGAATGTGATCTGTGCCCTCGAAAGTGTAAAGTAAATAGGCTAAAAAATATGGGATCTTGTAGGGTAGGGAATGAAATAAAAATTTCCGAATATGTTCTTTATCCGGGAGAAGAGCCCGTATTGAAAGGAGAAAATGGTGCAGGTGGTGTTTTCTTCAGCAATTGCACGATGAGATGTGTGTACTGTCAGAATTTCAATTTCAGTCAATTGGGTTTCGGAAAGAAGATTTCTACTGAAGAGTTAGGAGAAATTTTCTTAAAATTGCAGAATGAAATGAAGGCCGCTAATTTAGATTTGGTAACTGCAACTCCATACTTACCTTTTATTTTTGATGCTTTAATATATGCAATAGAACGAGGATTTCGATTACCCATAGTGTGGAATACTTCTTCTTATGAAAGTATAGAAACTTTAAAGTTAATGGAAAATGTCGTTGATATATATTTGGCTGATATAAGGTATACTAGTAATATCGTTGGTAAACGGTATTCGGGAGTAAAGGATTACTGGAGTAATGCCCAAATAGCTATTAAAGAGATGTATCGTCAAGTTGGTGAAACTTTTCTATTAGATGAAAAGTCTAATATTTTGAAAAGAGGAATAATAATTCGTATTCTCGTTTTACCAAATTTAATAAACCAGGCGAAAGAAGCCTTAAAATTCTTAAAGTATGAAATTTCCAAAAAGATACATGTCAGTTTAATGGACCAGTACGTCCCAGTTTATAAGGCTAAAAATTATGAAAAGTTATCAAGATATTTATACAAATCGGAATATCAGGAAGTAGTCGACTATTTGTATGAATTAGGGTTTGAGAATGGTTGGATTCAGACTCACAAGTTAAAAGAAGATAATGAAGTTTACTCAAGTTTGAAATAAACATTTGCACCTAGCAGAGGGGTGATTTTATGAAAGAAATGGAACTGATGAGGTACGTTCTTGATCAGTCACAAGACGGAGTGATGATAATAGATGAAAGGGAAAGGATTCTTTACATAAATGACTCGGCCTGTAGAATTTTAGGGGTTGATAAAGAAAAAATAATTGAGCAAAATATAGTTGAAAATGTCCCAAATACAAGATTGCATATTGTTTTGAGAACTGGGGAACCAGAATACGACAAATTGCAAAGTTTAGGAGATAAAGTAATTTTAACTTCCCGTATCCCTATAAAAAATGATAACAATGAAACTATCGCAGTTGCGGCTGTTTTTAGAGATATTACTACATTACAAAAGTTAGCCGAAGAGATCACTAATTTAAGAGAAATGGAAGCCCTCTTAAGTTCCATAATTGATTCTACTTCCGATGCCATTTCTGTAGCTGATCAAGAAGGTCGTGTGACTATGGTCAACAGAGCTTATACAAAAATCACTGGACTAACACCGAGAGAGGTTATTGGTAAACCTGCTACTATAGATTTGGCAGAAGGTGAAAGTTTACATATTCAATGTGCAAAAGAGAAAAAGCCTATATACAATGTAAAAAAAAGGTTAGCTACGAACAAAAAAGAAGTAGTAGCAAGCGTCACCCCACTTTTTGTTAAGAATGAATTCAAGGGAAGTGTCGCCGTTATTCACGATATTTCCGAGATTCAAAGATTGATAAACGAACTTGAAGCGACAAAAAGGATGTTAAAAAAAGAGAGTGCTACACACACCTTTGATGATTTGGTGGTTAAATCTGAAATTATGAAAGATGTAGTAGCTCAAGCAAGTAAAATAGCGTCAGTAGACGTGAACCTTTTATTAATAGGTGAATTCGGAGTAGGGAAAGAGGTACTAGCACAAGCTATTCATAACGCAAGTGCGAGGAAAGAGGGACCGTATCTCAAATTAAACTTTTCTTTGATCCCAAGAGAAAGACAAGAAGAGTACCTTTTTGGGGAAAATAGTTATCTGGTACAGGCGAATAAAGGGACCCTTTTTTTAGAAAATATAGATCTGATGGATATTGAAATGCAGAGAAAACTTTTAGCCTTTCTTAAAGACAATGTTTTCGATACGAATTATTACGATTTTATTCCCGATGTTAGGTTCATCTTTTCTACAACCGAAGATTTAAAGGTTCTTTCTAGTTTGGGGAAATTTTCTAAAGAGCTTTTATACAAAATTTCAGTAGTAAATATCGAAGTTCCACCATTAAGAGAAAGAAAGGAAGACATACCTGAGCTGGCTCTGCAGTTACTACATAGTTTAAATAGAAAGTATGGAAGAATAGTTTATGGATTTACTGAAGATGCCTTGAATAAATTGATGAATTATTCGTGGCCAGGGAACATAAGAGAATTGGAGAATGTAATCGACCGGGCCATGTTGGCAATGGATAACAGTGATTCCTTAGTTACTTCCACACACATTCCCGATTTGGTAGAAAAGGTAGAAGAAGTTACAGGAACGCTTAAAGAGATGACTGAAGATTTTGAGAAGAAGGTAATTATGGAAGTACTGGAAGCAAGCCACGGTAATAAAACAGAAGTTGCCCGAAAATTAGGCTTAACCGTTAGGAACCTTTATTATAAGCTGGATAGATACGGTATCAAGTAAAGTTTTAATGTGAACAGGGGGATGAATATTGAAATTTGAATTTCGGCTAGAGCGATTGAAAGATCTAAAAAAAATTTTAGAAGATAATGCAAGAATAGAATTGGGTAAAAAAAGCAAACAAAGGCAGTTAGTTGAAGACGAAATTAATCAGATCAGTAATAAGATCGATACCTTTTCAACAGAATTTATAAAAGAGGTAAAAGATACTATCTCAATTACTAAACTTTCAAATATGATAGAGTATAAAAATTATTTAAATGAACAATTATCACTTCTACACTCTGTACTACAAGAGAAGTTAGAAGAAGAAGAAATTGCAAGGCAGAATTATTTAAAGGCCAAAAACGAAAAAGATATTCTTCAAAAACTTAAAGATAAAAGATTTGACGATTTTAAAATTCAGGAAAAGAGAGCCGATATAAAAGAATTAGATGAAATTGCTAGATTAAACCATCATCCAGGGGAGGAGAATTATGAATAAAATCAAAGTTTTGTTCTTGTGTTCGAGAAATTCTGCAAGAAGTCAGATGGCACAGGCATTTTTGAAGAAATACGGAGATGATAAGTTCGAGGCTTTTAGCGCTGGATTAGAAGCAAGTGAAATTCATCCTTTGACTATAAAAGTCATGGAAGAAAAAGGGATATCTATGTCTGAACAATACTCAAAAAGTTTGGATATATACTTGAACGATAGATTTGGTTTTTTAATAACTGTCTGCTCCAAAGCAGAAAAAGAATGTCCTTTTTTCCCTGGCGTTAGTATAAGATTATATTGGCCTTTTGATGATCCAGCTGCTGTCCAAGGTTCTGAAGAAGAACAATTAGAAGTATTTCGAAAAGTAAGAGATCAAATAGAAAAAAAGGTAATCGATTTCGTGGAAAATACTGATAAATACTCCAATATAAAAGATAATTTTCGAGTGTAAATACTTTATTATATTTACTTTATTTTTCACAGAATTAACCTTCAGCTAAAGTTTGTTTGTTATAATGAATTCATAAAAAAATTAATAAAGAAGAAACCTCTTTCTGTATAATGCCGATAATATGGTTCGGCAGTTTCTACCGAACAGCCGTAAACTGTTTGACTACAGTAAGAGGGGTTAGAGATTTTTATATCAACATCCTACCTCTCTGCTGTACAAGAGGTAGGATTTTTTATTTTGATATTAAAAAAAAGGAGAGATAACTTTGAGTAAGAAAGTCCTTTTGATATCTGGAAGTCAATCAGATGAGATTTTTGTAAAGACTGCCATTGACCTCTTTGAAGAATGGAAAATGAGTTACGATTACAAAGTGTTTAGTGCTCACAGGAATTTAAAAGAGTTAACCAAATTTATTGAAGAACTTCCCACTAACGAGTATAGTGTCATAATAGCTGTCGCCGGTCTTTCTGCTGCCTTACCTGGTGTAATCGCTTCATTAACCAACCTCCCCGTTATTGGTGTTCCCAGAGATGTAGGTCCTTTAAATGGAATAGATGCATTACTTTCTATGGTACAGATGCCTAGTGGGGTGCCTGTTGCAACCATGGGAATTGGAAGTAGTGGAATGAAAAATGCAGCATACTTTGCAAAAAGGTTGATAGAAGGTGAAAAAGATGGAAGATAAGAAAAATTTTGAGCTTTTATACGAAGGGAAAGCCAAAAAAGTATACAAGTTCGATGAGAAGAAATTGTTGATAAGATTCAAAGACGATGTCACAGCGTTCAACGGATTAAAAAAAGATCAAATCCTTAACAAAGGTAAAATTAACAAAAAGATTTCCAAGTTCTTTTTTGAAATGCTGAATAATCAAGGTATAAATACCCATTACATAAACGATTATGATGAAACCTCTTTCGTTGCAAAATGGACGGATTTAATTCCCCTTGAAGTTATAATTAGAAATTACACCGCGGGCAGTTTTTGTAAAAGATATGGTGTGAAAAAAGGATTGATACTTGATTATCCTTTAGTTGAATTTTCTTTGAAAAATGACGAGTTAGGAGATCCCATGATCACAAAAGATGCTGTCCTTCTTTTGAAAATTACCACAGAAGACGTCTTAGATCAAATTATTTCCATTTCTAAAAAAGTCAACGATATTTTGAGTGATTATTTAAAATCTAAAGGAATTATTTTGGTGGATTTTAAATTAGAGTTCGGAATCAGTAAAAACGATAATAAAGTTACGTTGATAGATGAGATTTCACCTGATACATGCCGTTTTTGGGACGCAAATACTATGGAATCCCTTGACAAAGATGTGTATAGGGAAGAAAAGGGAGATCTACTAAACGCCTACGAAGTATTGCTTGGGAGGTTGGATATATGATTAAGGAGGAGCAGAAAACTTTCCGATTTGAAGTAAAAGTAAAGTTAAGAGAAGGAATTTTAGACCCTCAGGGAGCTGCTACTTTCAAGGTTTTAAGAAGGTTGAATTACAACGTTGAAAGTGTAAGATTTGGAAAAAGTATAGAATTAGACATAAAAGAAGATAGCTATGAAACAGCCAAAGATAAAGCTAAAGAAATAGCGTATAAAATTTTAACCAATCCTGTTTTAGAGGATTTTGAAATCATCGATTTGAATAGGAAGTGAACAGTGTGAGGAATGAGAATTCGTTAAAGGCTGGAATTATAGTTTTCCCTGGTTCAAATTGTGATAGAGATGCAAATTTTGCTTTGACGATTAACGGTTTTGATACGAAATATATATGGCATGATTTTAATCAATTATTGGATTTCGATTTAGTTTTTATTCCAGGAGGATTTTCCTATGGAGATTATTTAAGAGTGGGGGCATTAGCAAGATTTTCTCCAGTAATGAAATCTGTTGAGAAGTATATATTAAACAAAAGAGGATTGGTTTTAGGAGTTTGTAATGGTTTTCAGATATTAACAGAAGCAGGGATATTACCTGGGGTATTAACTGTCAACACGTCTCATAGATTCATATGTAAGGATGTTGAAGTTGAGGTCATAAATTATGATACGCCGTTTATTAATAACGTCCAAAAAAAGATTTTAACTTTACCTATAGCCCACAAGGAAGGCCGTTATATTATTAAAGATAACAAACTTAATCCTAAAAATATTGTATTAAAGTATAAAGAGAATCCCAACGGTTCATTTGATGATGTAGCAGGCATAATAAATGAAGAATACAATGTCTTTGGTTTAATGCCTCACCCAGAAAGAGCTTGTCATAGCGTATTAGGTAATGAGGATGGCAATTACATTTTTCAATCTATCAGGAGGTATTTGACTAGTGCAGAATCAATTAACAATTAAAGAGATAGCGTTGGAATTAGGTATTTCAGGTGAAGAATTTGATCTTATCGAAGAAAAGTTGGGGAGATTACCCAACGAATTTGAAACATACCTTTTTTCTGCCCAATGGTCTGAACATTGTGGTTACAAACATTCTAAACATTATCTAAAAAAAATTAATGAATCTTATGAAAGCGAAAATGCGGGATACGTTCAAATTGGAGGAAAATCTGTTGTTTTTAAGGTCGAAAGTCACAACCATCCCTCTGCTGTAGAACCTTATCAAGGGGCAGCCACTGGTATTGGTGGGATAGTTAGAGACATATTGGCTATGGGAGCAAGGCCCATAGCACTTTTAGATTCGCTGAAATTTGGTAATATTTCTGATCCAAAGGTGAAGAACATTTTCGAAGGTGTTGTTTCAGGTATAAGTGACTATGGAAATTCTATTGGTGTCCCAACGGTAGGTGGAGAGACTTCATTCAATGAAATATATTCAACAAACCCTTTGGTAAACGTGATGTGTATCGGTGTCGCTAACAAAAATCATTTGGCATCTTCCCACGCTGATGGACCTGATAAACTTCTTGTATATGTAGGATCTAAAACTGGACGTGATGGAATCCATGGGGCCTCTTTTGCATCAAAAAAATTGAGTGGAAAAGATGACAGACCTTCAGTCCAAGTTGGAGATCCCTTTACAGAAAAGAACCTAATCGAAGCGACACTTGAGATACTGAAAATAAAAGGGGTAAGGGCTTGTCAAGATATGGGAGCTGCCGGTGTTCTTAGCTCTACTTCTGAAATGGCTTATAAGGGTGGAGTTGGTTGTGAACTTTATTTAGATAATATACCGAAAAGGCAAGAGGATATAGAACCTTGGGAAATAATGCTTTCTGAATCTCAAGAGAGGATGCTTTTTTTGGTTAATCCTGGTACAGAGAAAAAAGTAGAAGACGTCTGTAATAAATACTTAATCGATTTTGCAATTATCGGAAGGACAATTTCTACCCCTCATTACGTTGTGAGAGAAAATAGTGAAGGCAAGGTTCTTGCTGATCTTCCAATAGAGATCTTAGTTAACGCCCCTGAATATTATAGAAACAATACCATTCCTTCAACTTATATATTGAACAAAGCAAAAAAATACCCAAGAACAAAGATAAAAGATATAGATAAAATATTAAAAATATTGTTATCAAGCCACAATATATCTAGTAAAAAATGGATATATCAACAGTATGATTTTAAAGTTGGGACAAATACAATATTGATACCAGAACAAGCCGATAGTGCGGTACTATGGTTAAAAAACACTCATAAGGCAATGGCTGTAACGATTGATAGCAACGAACTTTACACCTATTTAGATCCATTTGAGGGTACCAAGAACGTTGTATACGAAGCCGCTAGAAATCTGATCTCCGTGGGTGCAAAACCTTTAGCTATCACGGACAACCTTAATTTTGGTGATCCTGATGATCCCGAAGTATCCTGGCAATTTGAAAAAAGTATTGAAGGTTTAATTGAAGCTTCAAAAGAACTTTCTACCCCAGTGGTTAGTGGTAACGTTAGTTTTTACAATTCGTATTATGAAACATCAATTTTTCCTACGCCTGTGATCGGTATGATTGGGGAAATTAAAGATATAAAAAAAATAGTTAATTTAAAATTCAAGGATTGTGGTGATTTAGTATATTTAATTGGAAAAACAGATATCAATATTGATAAGATAGGTGGAAGTCTTTATTTAAAAGTTCTTGAAGCTTTTGTAGGTGGAGAAATCGACTTTGTAAATCCAATGTATGAAAGATATTTGCAAAACTTTATATTGGATCTAATAGAAAAAGGTATTTTAAAAAGTGTGCATGATGTATCAAAAGGAGGTTTGCTCACTGCTTTGGCGGTGTCCTGTATATTGAGTAATCGTGGTTTTAAAGGTATTTTAGATACTTCCATAGAAGAACTTTTCGGAGAGAATCAGGGTAGATTCATTGTATCTGTTAGTAGAAAAGATTCCTATACTTTTGAAGATATTGCTAAATCATCTAACATCAACGTTAAAAAATTGGGAGAGATAAAATCCAGTGATGAAGGAATTGATATCGGCAGCGTTTGTTTTGATTTAAGAGAGCTGAAAAACATTTATTTTGGTAGTATTTCAAAAAGTGTGGAGGAATAATTAAATGCTGATGGAAAATTGTGGTTTGTTTGCCGCATATTCAAAGAGTGAAAAGTACAACGTAAGTGGCAGAATTGTTGAAGGTCTTTTGGCACTTCAACATAGAGGCCAAGAATCTGCAGGGATCTCTGTATCAGATGGCACTAAGATTACAACTTATAAGGGTAAAGGCGTAGTCAATAGAGTTTTCGGGGGCGGTGTATCAAAAAAAATTAACGGTTATTTTGGGATTGGGCACGTAAGATATTCAACGAAAGGTCTCTCTAATTTCACAAATGCTCAACCGCTTACTATAAAATATAAAAATGAATTTTTTTCCATAGCACACAACGGTCAAATAGAAAATGGCCCTGAATTGAAAGAGAAATACGAAGAGCAAGGCTCCATATTTATGACAACTTCAGATACTGAACTTTTCCCCCATCTTTTAGTTAATAAACTAAAAGGATCTCCTTCAAGTTGGAAAAGTGAAGAAATGGGTAAGTTAATTGCTGAAAATATATCTCCTTCTTACTCTCTACTTTTCCTTTTCAAAGATAAAATTATCGCTTTTAGAGATCCTTTTGGATACAGGCCCTTAAGTATTTGTGAAACAGAAAATGGAATTTATGTAGCTTCAGAAGACAGCGCTTTCAAATTTTTCCCACTTAGAAACGCTAAAATTAGAGAAATAAAGCCCGGTGAATTAATTGAAATAAAGGAGGGAAAGATTAAAAGTCATGTAATATCTTCGAATAGTCCTAATAAGTTTTGCTTTTTTGAACATGTTTACTTCGCAAGGCCCGATTCAAATATATTTGGTGATAATGTGCACTTAATGCGTGAAAAATTAGGAGAGTTGTGTGCAAAAGAAAATCCTATCGATGCTGATATAGTCATTCCAGTAATGGATAGTGGCTTTTCTGCTGCTCTAGGATATTCAAAAGCATCTGGTATTCCGTTAGAAATGGGCCTAATGAGAAACAAGTATGTTGGAAGAACTTTTATCGACCCCGATTTGCAAGAAAGAAAGTTGGGAGTCAGACGTAAACTCTTACCGGTTAAAGAAGTAATAGATAACAAAAGAGTTATTTTAATTGATGATTCTATCGTCAGAGGAACAACGATGAAACATATAGTGAAGATGCTAAGGGAGAATGGCGCCAAACAAGTTCATATAGGAATAGCCTCTCCGATGGTAGTTAATACGTGTCATTGGGGGGTTGATATTCCTACGAAAGAAGAATTAATCTGCGCAACTAAAACGGTTGAAGAAATTAGAGAAATTCTTAATGCAGACTCTCTTAATTTTATTACTTTGGAGAATTTGCTTGCTTCTTTAGGTGAAAAGGGAAAGAATTATTGTTTTCACTGTTTTATAAAAGATTAAAGTTTTTAAAATGGGTGGGGAGCGGGATCAAGGGGCAAAATCCCCTTTTATCTTTTTGGGTGGGCTGCGGGGCGAAGGGGCGCTAACTAAGACTAGACAAGGCTTACAAGAAAACCATGCAAACAATTAATTCACTAAATATTTAGTTTTAAAAGGGTCACAGGGCGGAGCCCTCCACCCACCAGGGTCTAAGGGACCGCAGGTCCTTTCCCAAAAAGGGTGGGCAGCCGGGCGAAGGGGAGCAAATTTCATAGAAGACACTATAACCAAAATTGGGAGGCAATTTATGTTTTATAAAAACTCTGGTGTAGATATAGACAAAGCTAACGAATCAATTAAAGAAATCCGATCGTTTATAGGTTCCAATATAGGTGCATATGCGGGGGTATTTCCTCTTAAAGATGAAATATCCAATTATAAAAACCCTTTTTTAGTAGCTACTTCTGATGGAATAGGTACAAAGCTTCAATTGTTAAGAAAGTATGAAAGATGGGATATAGCCGCCCAAGATTTAGTGGCCATGAATTTAAACGATTTGGTTTGCGTGGGGGCAAAGCCTTTATTTTTCTTAGATTATTTCTCTACATCAAACTTAAACAAGAATCATTTTGTCACTTTCATTCGACATTTAAAAAATATTTTAGATGAATATGAGTGTGTTCTTTTAGGCGGAGAAACTGCCGAATTGCCAGGTGTTTTTAGAAACGAGAGTGAAGATATCGCTGGTTTCGCTGTTGGAATAGTTGAAAAAGATCACATATTCGACTATTCAAAGATAGTGTCAGGTGATAAGCTTATTGGTCTTTCTTCATCCGGGATACATTCAAATGGCTATTCTTTGGTTAGAAAATTACTGGATGAAAGAAAAATTCCCTTCACAGAAGAACTTTTAAACCCTACAAGAATATATGTTAAACAAACTTTAACATTGCTTAATTATATAAAAGGTGCTGCCCACATAACGGGTGGGGGAATAATCGATAACTTGCCCAGAATAATCCCTGCTGGTTTTTGCGCAGAGATAAAGGTTAATTGGGAGACTCCTTCTATCTTTGAAAGTATCAAACAATCAGGTGTCTCTGATGAAGAAATGTTCAAAACCTTCAACATGGGTATCGGTATGATATATGTTGTTCCAGAAAGAAATCTTTCTGAAATTACAAAAATATTCGAATCTGTTTTGAGGGAAGACTTTTTCATTATTGGAGAAGTGAAATCGGTAAACGATTCAAACCAAAAGGTTAAAATCATTAAGTGAACAAATTTATTAGGAGCGATATACTGTGAAAAAGATAGTAATTTTAGCCTCAGGTAACGGGACAAATTTTGAAGCTATATGTAAATATTTTTTGAAGTCTTCCAAAACTAGTATAATTAAATTGATAACGGATAACAAGAAAGCTTACGTAATAGAAAGAGCAAAAGGATTGGGAATAGATTATGAAATAATAGACTATTCCTCTTTCAAATCAAAAAAGGAGTATAACGATTATCTTTTTGATCGTTTGAAAGATCTAGATTTTGATCTAATGGTACTAGCAGGATATATGAGAATATTACCAGGCTACATAGTTAGATATTATGCCGATAAAATAATAAACATTCATCCTTCTCTTTTGCCGAAATACCCTGGTTTACGTTCAATAGAAAGGGCGTATAATAATAAAGAAGAATATATAGGAATAACAATTCATTACGTAGAAGAGGAAGTTGATACTGGGAAAATCATATTACAAAAAAAGTTAAAAGTAGACAAAAATTGGGATCTTGAAAAGTTGGAGGAAGAAATTCATAAGTTAGAGCATCAATATTATCCTCAAGTAATTGAGAATCTTTTGAGCAATTCTGATGAATATAGCTAGAGAATGATAGATGGCTGTCAAATGAAAGGGTAAAACCTTTTTTTATCCTTATAGACGGACTGAGGGGAAAAGCACTGATTCCTTTTCTTATATGGGTGGGGGACAAGGTGAAAGAGCAAAGTCTTCTACTTTTCCTTATGGGTGGGCTGCGGGGCGAAGGGGCGCTAAAGTAAGTTTTAAAGTAAGTTTAGAGTTTTTAAAAAGAATTTAATAAAATAAAATGACATAGGGGGCATTAGAGTGATAAAAAGAGCATTGTTAAGTACTTATAAAAAAGATAAAGTAGTTGATTTCGCGCAAACTCTTCAAGAACTTGGAATTGAAATTATTTCAACGGGTGGAACCGCTAAGAAACTTCAGGAGAATGGTATCATAGTTACGCCCGTTGAAGAAATCACCAATTTTCCCGAAATATTAAATGGAAGGGTTAAAACTTTGAATCCTTTTATACATGGAGGTATTCTTGCAAGAAGAGAGAATATTCAAGATATGGAAACTTTGCAAAATTTAAAGATAAAACCGATAGATCTTGTTTATGTTAATCTTTATCCGTTTGTAGAAGTAGCTAACAAACCTGATGTTGATCTGAATGAGTTGATTGAATTTATAGATATAGGTGGACCAACCATGATAAGATCTGCAGCCAAAAATTACAAAGACGTTATAGTTGTAGTAGATGAATCTGATTTGGAACAGATATCAGCTAAATTAAAAAATAGAGAAGAGTTTGATGAGAAATATAGATTGTACTTAGCTTCAAAAGCCTTTAATTTGACTGCCTTTTACGATAGCTGTATAAGTAATTATCTAAATGCTCAATTGAAAGATAATGATGATTTTCAAGAATTTTTAACCGTTCCATTTGAAAAAAGCTATGAAATGAGATATGGTGAAAATCCCCATCAAAGTGCCACTTTTTACAA
This sequence comes from Petrotoga sp. DB-2, assembly GCF_054051725.1. Taxonomy (NCBI): domain Bacteria; kingdom Thermotogati; phylum Thermotogota; class Thermotogae; order Petrotogales; family Petrotogaceae; genus Petrotoga; species Petrotoga sp. DB-2. The sequence continues at coordinate 44,472 of NZ_JBSVZD010000002.1, forward strand.
AAATACTTTAAGTGCAGGAGCTATGACTTCATTTGATCAATTAAATGGGAAAGAGTTGTCCTTTAACAATTTGAGAGACGCAGATTCTGCCTGGAAAGCTGTGAATGAGTTTGAAGATATAGCATGTTGCTGTTTAAAACACAGTTCTCCTTGTGGTATTGCTTTAGGAGATAGTGTTTTAGAAGCATACAAAAAGGCTTATTCATGCGATCCTGTTTCAATATTCGGTGGGATAGTTGCTTTTAACAGGAAAATTGATGTTGAAACCGCACTTGAGCTAAAAAAAATATTTCTTGAAATAATAATGGCTCCAGAGTATGATGAAGAGGCTTTGGATATTTTAAAAAAGAAAAAGAATTTAAGAATATTGAAAATGAACTCTAAACCAATTGATATGTATGAATATGTGTCTGTTGATGGGGGAATCCTTGTTCAAGAAGTTGATAAAGGGGTTATAAATGAATTTAAGGTTGTAACAGATACTAAAGTTCCAGAAAAAATCAAAGAAGAACTTTTGTTCGCGTGGAAAGCGGTAAAACACGTAAAATCAAATGCAATAGTCGTATCAAAAAACAAGGCTACCACAGGCATAGGGCCTGGCCAACCCAACAGAATCTGGGCTGCTACTCAAGCTTTAGAAAGAAGTAAAGGGAAAGGAGGAGACGTTTTAGCTTCAGATGCATTTTTTCCTTTTAGTGATGTGGTAAAAAAGGCAGCGGAATACGGAATAAAAGCAATAATTCAACCCGGAGGGTCAATCAGGGATGATGAGTCTATTCAGGCGTGTAACAAATATGGAATAGCTATGGTATTTACGGGAATGAGACATTTCAAACATATCTAATATTTTTTTGCGTGATAATGTATTTATCAAAAAAAGGTAAAGGCAATTTGATGGTGTAGTGGATCTTTCTTTTGCTAGACATTTTAGAAATAAGACGAGGGTGGGCAGCGGAGCTAAGGGGCGCTATATACAAAATTTTAAAGTTTTTAAAAAATAGTTTTTTCTAACAGGAGGATAAAAATAATGCGAGTACTAGTAATAGGCAAAGGTGGTAGAGAACACACAATAGCTTGGAAGTTGTCTCAAAGTGAAGATATAGAAAAAGTGTTTGTAACCCCTGGGAATGATGGTATATCAATTGAAAATAAATGTGAAAGTTTAAAAATAGAATCTATCGAAGATATTATAAATTTTGTTAAGAATAATAATGTAGATATGACAATAGTTGGTTCAGAAGAGTATTTAGCAAAAGGAATAGTTGATAAGTTTGAAGAATCAGGTTTAAAAATAATTGGCCCCAATCAAAAAGCTGCCCAATTAGAAAGTAGTAAGATATTCGCAAAGAGTTTCATGAAAAGGCACAACGTTCAAACAGCTTCTTTTAACACTTTTGTTGAGTTGAAAGATGCCCTTGAATATTCCAAGAAGGCTTCTTATCCATTGGTGATAAAAGCCGATGGTTTAGCAGCAGGTAAAGGTGTTTTTATATGTAATTCTTATGAAGATTCTACCCAAGCTCTTAATGAACTTATGAAAGAAGAAAAATTTGGTGAATCTGGTAAAAAAATTGTTGTTGAGGAATTTTTGAAAGGTTTTGAAGCTTCTATTTTTTTGCTGTTGGATGGTCGAAATTACAAATTTTTCAACGTTTCGAAGGATCATAAGAAACTGTTGGAAAATGATCAAGGCCCAAACACTGGAGGTATGGGAGCAATTACACCTCATCCTGATGTAGATGAAAAATTAATGAAGGTAATATTTCAAAAAATCATTAATCCAACTATCAACGGTTTAAAAGAAGAGGGTTTATTATATAAAGGATTTTTGTATATAGGCTTAATAATAGAAAATGATGAACCCTATGTATTGGAATACAACGTTCGTTTAGGAGACCCTGAAGCCCAATCAATGCTTTATTTATTAAAATCTGATTTTGTTGATATTATAAACGACATAAGAGAAGAGAGAGTTAACACTGCCAATATCGAGTTTTATCACGGATTTTCTTTTTGCCTCGTACTTAGTAGCAAAGGCTATCCTTTTTCCTATACAAAAGGTGAAAGGATCACAATAAAACCTGGAATAACTTCGAAAATCTTTTATTCTGGCGTTAAAAAAGATGGTGAAAATTTACTTACCGATGGTGGTAGGGTATTATCGCTAGTAAATAAGGCAGATACATTAGAAGAGGTACGAAATATTGTTTATGATGAAGCAGAAAAAGTACATTTTAAATCAAAGTATTATAGAAAAGATCTCTAGTGAAAGTTTAACCACTTTTGTTAATTTTATGGCGGCTCATGGATTCTTCAATCTTAAGATATCCCTTTTTCATAGCTTTTTTACTAACTTGTACGTTAAATTGGTCGTCTTTGATTTTTCTCATCTTCTCTTCTATGCTTTTTGAGCGTTCAGAATCTTTTTTTAGGATGTTTTCTATAATGTTTTTTACGGTGATTTCAGTTCTAAATGGTTCTAATTGTTTCAATAATTCAAATCTTTCTTCTAACGTTTTAGAAAAAGTTTCAAAATCATCGTTCTTTAGCGAGCCGTCTAAAATTTCTTCCGTTTTGTTTATTTTACTTATTATTTCTTCTATTGGTATATTTGGAGTATTCATTTAAAACCCACCTTTTCTCTTTCTTTTATTGAATTTACTATCTTTAGATACTCTAAAACTTGTTTTAGCACCCCTTCGCCCGAACGTTAAGGGTTCCCTCTTAAAAACCCCAAATTCGAGGTCAAAATCATTTAAAAACATCGTTTGCACACTGCGGCAAACAGGGCTTTGCTCCTTTGTCCCGATCCCCACCCAGAGTGTCCTTTTTGAATTATACCATATTTACTCACTTTACATAGCAAAATGGCGAATATTTGTATTTAGAGACATTTAACAGAGATTAGAGCTCATTATAATCGATTATTTCACTTTTTTGATGTTTTCTTGTATAATATAAGTTGGAGATTTTTTTATTTGCCAAATGGAAAAGGAGAATTCATTATGGAAACCAAAGTTATTGAAGTGGATCCATTAAATATTGAAGAGGAGAAAATTAAAGAAGCAGCTCAGGCAATCAAAGAAGATAAAACAGTAGTCTTTCCTACTGAAACGGTTTACGGTTTGGGAGCCAATGGCCTTTCAGAAAATGCCGTGAGAAAGATTTTTAAGGCAAAAGGCAGGCCTTATGACAACCCTTTAATTCTTCATGTGGCTAACGTTAGATCTTTTTTGGAGTACACTTATATTTCTTATACTCTTTTGGAAAAAATAGAAAGATTATTGCCAGGTCCAATTACTTTTGTATTAAAGAAAAGGGAGATTGTTCCAAATATTGTAACAGCAGGAAAAGATACTATAGCTTTAAGAATGCCGGCTCATCCTGTTGCCTTAAAATTGATAGAATACGCTGAAGTGCCAATTGCCGCACCGAGTGCTAATGTTTCGGGTAAGCCTAGTCCAACAATGGCGGAACATGTTTTAAAAGATATGTTTGGAAAAGTTGATTATATAATTGTTGGAGGTAAGGTAGAGTTTGGAGTAGAATCAACGATAATTGATTTAACTCAAGGAAAGATACCAATAATATTACGTCCAGGTCCTATTCCACCTGAAAAATTAAAAGAGATTTTTGGTGATATTATCATTCCTGATTTTGCATATGGGAAAATAGAACCTGATTATATAAAATCTCCGGGTATGAAGTATCGACATTACGCTCCTAACACCCCCGTTATTTTAGTTGAACATGATGATGTGGATACTATGGTGAAAAAGGTTTTAGAAGAAGTAAAAAATTACAACAATCCAATAGTTCTATGTCTTAAAGAACATGTTGGCTATTATAAGGATCATAATATTAATTTTGACACTATAGGTAGTGAAGCAAATTATTATGAATTTGCAGTGAAACTTTTTGAAATGCTTAGAAAATACGATGAAAAAATTGATGCTATGATTATTGAAGGTATAGAAGACAAAGGTATAGGTATAGCGGTTATGAACCGTCTAAGAAAGGCATCATACAAGATAGTATAAAGATACACCCCGAACGGGGTCAAAGAAAACGGCCCCAAAGGGGATTCAAGGTAAAGAAAGGAAGGGGGAAAATTGGAACTTTTATTTGATGTTGGTAACTCTTATACGATGGCAGGGATACACGAAGACGGTAAGTTTTTGACTTGGAGAATTGGGCCGAGTAGTTTTGAATCAGAGGATGGGTTATTTGTTTTCATTTCAAATTTATTAAATCGGGCAAATGTTGATTTAAAAAGGATAACTTTGGCAGGTATCTCGTCCGTGGTTCCCAATGTTAACTTTATTTTAGAACAGATGTTAAAGAAATATTTTAATGTTGAAACTATTTTTGTTACTACTAAGAATAAAATTAATAATATAGCATATTTGGTTGACTATCCTAATGAAATAGGTGCAGATAGAATATGCAACGTTATTGCATGTAAAGAAGAGTATGGCGATCACGTAATTGCTCTAGATTTTGGAACAGCTATAACCGTTGATGTTTTGGAAGGGGGTAATTTTGTAGGAGGGGCGATAATTCCAGGATTTAAGACGGCTATAAGCGCTTTGTTTTCTAGAACTGCCCAGCTTCCTAAGGTGGAGATAAAGGTGCCTCAATACCATTTGGGAAAAAATACAGTCGACAATATTCAAATAGGGGTAATAAAAACAACATTATATGGGATAGAAAGGCTTATTCACGAAATAAAACGAGAAAGGAACAAAGATTTTGTCGTTGTAGCAACGGGAGGAGACATGAGTTTCCTCTCAAGTAAAGTATCTATTTTCAAACATTACGATCCATATTTAACCCTAAAGGGGATATTATATTATTCTAGAGAAATTAAAAAATTGCGATAGGAGGCAACGATTTGAACTTCTTGGTTGTTAATCCTTGGATCTACGATTTTGCCGCATATGATTTTTGGCTTAAGCCATTAGGGTTGTTATACATAAGTGAAGTACTAACTTATTTAGGTCACAATGTAACGTTTATAGATCTGCTAAATCGCCATGATAACGATTTAATTGTAAAATATCCTCCAAAAGATAAAAAGTACGGAACTGGTAAATTTTATAATGAAAGAGTCGAAAAGCCAACTATATTAAAGAATATACCTAGAAAATTTAAAAGGTATGGATTACCTTTAAAATTGTTTGAAAGTAAATTAGAAGCAATAAAAAAACAGAACAAAGTTGATGCAATCTTGGTGGGAATCACTTTAACATACTGGTACTACGGTGGGGAAAAAACTATCGAAATTTTGAGAAGCTTCTTTCCAAAAACTCCTATTTTTTTAGGTGGTATTTATTCCACCTTGTATACTGAACATGCAAAAGATGTTTTTTCCAAATTTAAAGTTGATATTTGCCAAGGAACAGGCATATTTCCTTTAAAGAAAGTTTTGGAAATACTAAACGAGAATCTTACAGAATTAAATAACTTCAACTGGTTTGAAGATATTGATCTGACCTATGATTTTTATGATTCCTATCTCACTTATGTTGTTTTGGTTTCTTCCGTAGGTTGTCCTTTTCATTGTACGTATTGTGTAACTCCAAAGATGTGGAAATTCCAATACAGGAGTATAAACAAAATAATCAATAATATAGAGTATATTCTTAAAAAAAGACCTTATGTAAAAGATTTCGTTTTTTTTGACGATGCGTTCTTATTAAGAAAAGATATTAAAGAATTGTTGGAATCTTTATCTAAATTTGACGTTCAATATCATTTGCCCAATGGTGTACATGCCCGACGTGTTGATGATGAAATAGCTTTGTTATTAAAAAAAGCAAATTTTAAAACTATAAAACTCGGGTACGAAAGCTATGATTTTAATATTCAAAAAGGAACGGGGTTTAAGGTAACTAATAGTGATCTTGTTAAAGCCGTTACATCTCTAAAAAATGCTGGTTTTGATACGAATGATATTTATGCCTACGTGTTGGTGAATCTACCATCTCAAAATAAAGATGATGTAAAACAAGCTGTAGATTTCTGCCATTCGCTCGGAATAAAGGTGAATTTAAACGAATTTACCCCAATTCCTGGTACCGTTGAATACGAAGAACTTGTCAAAAAAAATGCTATATCTTCAAACACGGATCCTTTGCTTCTTAACAACACTATTATTCCTTATTGGTCGCATTTTGGTCTTTCCATTAGTGATCTTGAAGAAGTTAAGAAATATACTGAAGTCAAATATAGCGATTAGAAGAGATTATTAGGCATTAGAGGCTATTAAAATTGATTACGCTAGAAAATCTTTGAATTCTTTAGATTGACAAATAAGAATAAATTGACTATAATTATAGTCAAGGGGTGTGAAATATGTATTTAAAAGATTTTACATTTTATAGTTTAGCTGAAGCTAAAGCAAAATTCTCTCAAGTTGTTGATGAAGTTGAAAAAAAAGACGTTGTTATCACCAAAAATGGTCTGCCAAAGGTTGTTTTGTTAGACTATGATAAATTCGTAAAACTCATGGATTTTGTTGATGAAGTTAGAGATATTTCCCTTTTTGAGATAGAAAACGTTGAAGAATATCAGAGAATTAAGGATTTTTTTAAGGATTTTGATTACTGAGTTCATCATTCTTTTTGAGTTGACTATGGGGTAAATGGTTTAGACCTTTTTTCCCTTATGGATGGGTAGCGGAGCGAAGGGGTGCTAAAACAAGTTTTAGACTTTTTAAAGACAGAAAAAATTAAAAGATGGAGGTGCTTTTTAATGGCTCAAGTTATATTAGACAAGGTTAACAAAGTTTACCCAAATGGATTTCATGCAGTAAAGGATGCAGATTTTGTAATAGAAGATAAGGAGTTTCTTGTACTACTCGGTCCTTCAGGATGTGGAAAAACTACTACTTTGAGGATGATTGCAGGGTTAGAAGACATTACAGAAGGAACAATAAAAATTGACCAAAAAGTTGTAAATGATGTGGAACCGAAGGATAGAGATATAGCGATGGTTTTCCAAAATTATGCCCTTTATCCACATATGACGGTTTACGACAACATGGCTTTTGGATTGAAATTGAGGAAAACACCTAAAGACGAAATAGAAAAGAGAGTAAGAAACGCTGCAAAAATTCTTGGGATTGACCATTTATTGGATAGAAAACCGAAACAATTATCAGGAGGGCAAAGACAGAGAGTTGCACTGGGTAGAGCTATCGTAAGGGATCCTAAAGTGTTCTTATTTGATGAGCCTCTTTCAAACTTAGATGCAAAATTAAGGGTTCAGATGAGAGCTGAGCTTAAGAAACTACAAAAAAGGTTGGAAGCTACAGTCGCTTATGTTACACATGACCAAGTTGAGGCTATGACTATGGCTGATAAAATTGTTATTATGAACGAAGGAGTAATTCAACAGGTTGGAGGAGCTTTTGATGTATACAATAATCCGGCCAACATTTTTGTCGCCGGATTTATTGGGACGCCTCCAATGAATTTCTTAAATGTAAAAGTAACAAGAGATAATGGTATTTGGTTCAAAGCAGAGGGAATCTCTATAAAAGTACCCGAGGATAAAGTATCTTTACTTGAAAATTATATAGATAAAGATATTATCTTTGGTGTAAGACCAGAAGATATTTATGATAAAAACTTTTTTGAAGGTGCTGATGAATCTAATATTTTAAACACTATGGTTGATGTTGTTGAGCCTTTGGGTAGTGAGACTTTACTTCATTTAACTATCAATGGTCAATCTATGACCGCAAAGGTAAGCCCTCAAACACGAGCAGAATCTGGACAGAATTTTGAAGTTGCAATCGATTTAAAAATGATACATGCTTTCGATAAGGAAACAGAACAAGCTATATTTTAATTTTTATGAATTCATACCCTTTGTGCGATTGTCACAAAGGGTTTTATCTAAAAATTTAATAATAATATAAACTGGGGGGATTCTATTGGTCATTAAGTTGGTATTCGGAGCTTTAGAAGGTGATAAAATTGATCTTCCTGTTCATTACAACAGACCTTTGCAAGGATTGTTTTACTATTTAATGTCTAATGCTGTGCCTAAGTACCACGATTTAGGAACAAGATCTGAAGATAAGAAGTTGAAGCTTTTCACTTTTTCAAGAATTTATCCCCATAACTCTTTTAAAGTTGAGAAAAGAAGAATGATTTTTAAAGGTTTATTCAATATTTATTTCGCTTCACCAATTGATAAATTAGTAGAAGCAGTTTTGAATTCTTTAAATGAACAAAAGGTTGTGAGAATCGAAAAAAATTATTTTACTTTGATGAAGTATGAAGTTATCCATAATGAAGTTGATGAAGAAATGCTTGTTAAAACTTTGTCTCCCATTACAGCATATTCAACTATCGTTCTACCAAACGGGAATCGTTATACTCATTACTTTTCTCCTTACTCATCAGATTTTAAAAAACTGATAGAAGAAAACCTCAGGAGAAAAGCTTTGGCATTGGAAATTGAAACAAAAAATAACAATTTTTATATTGAGCCTTATGGTATAACGGAAAAAAATGAAAAATTACTTTTTTACAAAGATATTATTATAAAAGGATGGACTGGATATTTCATTTTAAAGGGTGATACTCAATTGTTGAAATTAGCGTTTAATTCGGGATTGGGAGCTAAAAATGCACAAGGTTTTGGAATGATCCTTCCTGTAGAAAAGGATTCTATAAGAGAAAAAAGTTTTCTGGAACTTGCAGAAGAAGGCTGAAATATAGGTACGTTGTAATTTAAATTAAAAGTTCGGGGGTGTGATTATTGAATAAAAAAAATATCATATATGCACAATCAGGAGGAGTTACTAGTGTCATAAATGCTTCTGCATATGGACTGATAAGCAAGGCTTTAAAGGATCCACAAATTGATAAGATATATGTGGGAATAAATGGTATTACAGGGGTTCTTGAAGGTAAATTATTTGATTTAACAAAAGAATCTGTTGATAAAATAAATAATTTGAAAGCTACACCAGCAAGTGCCTTTGGTACTTGCAGACATAGATTAAAAGAAGGTGATGAAGAAGGTTTTCAAAAACTTTTTAAAACGTTCGAAGATTACAATATTAGTTATTTCTTTTATAACGGTGGTAACGATTCTATGGACACGGCCCATAAAATCGACGAGTATTCAAAAAAGATAGGTTATGATTTAAAAGTCATAGGGATTCCAAAAACAATAGATAATGATCTGTACGGCACTGATCACTCTCCAGGTTATGGTTCTGCAGCAAAGTATTTGGCAATTTCAATGTTGGAAGCAAGTATAGACACGCGTAGTATGGCAAAAGACTCTACAAAAATTTTCATAATGGAGACAATGGGCAGACATGCGGGTTGGCTTACAGCAGCTACTTCGTTAGCTAAATTAAATGGGGATTTTGGACCTCATGTTATTTTGTTACCAGAAAGGATTTTTGAAGAAGATAATTTTATAGATAAGGTTCAAAAAGAGGTAAGTAAGAATGGTTACTGTACGATAGCTGTTTCGGAAGGTATTAGGTATAAAAGCGGCGCATTTGTTTCTGATATGGGATACACCGATAGTTTTGGAAACAGACAGTTGGGAGATGTTGGAAGGGTTGTAGCCAACATTATTTTAACAAGGTTAGGCTTGAAGGTACATGTGTCCATTCCAGATTACCTCCAGAGAAGTGCAGGACACATCGTTAGTAAAACTGATCAAGCTGAAGCGGTTATGATAGGGGAAAAAGCCTTAGAATATGCTCGGGATGGTATCTCAGGATTTATGGTAACAATTAACCGTCTCTCAAATGACCCTTACAAAATAGAATTTGGAAAGGTCCCATTATTTGAGGTGGCAAATAACACCAAATATTTACCTGAAGAATATATTTCTCATGACGGTTACGGTGTAAATGATGATTTTATTGATTATGCCAAACCTTTAATTCAAGGAGAAAGTTATCCATCTTACGAAAATGGTATTCCTAAATACGTATCTTTTCCAATTGAAGATAGATAAGTTATAGAATAAAAACCTGTTATAAGATCTCAAGCATAAAGTTAGTGATCAGAGCACACCCCAAACAAAAAGCCGAGCAGTGCGCTCGGCATTTGTTTAATGATTTAAGGTTTTTTGATATCTTTTGGGCCTATTGGTGGATTTTCGTTCAGGTCTTTTAGTACTATTTCTATAGCCATATCGAGTTGTGGATCTTTCTTTTCTTTATAGTCTTTTGGGGTAATATCTATTTCAATATCCGGATCGGTTCCATAATTTTCAACGTCCCATCCAACATCTTTAAACCAAAAGGCCATTTCTGGTTGGGTTGTTATAGTGTGATCGACAAGCGGGTTTCTAGGCCAAATTCCAATCACTCCTCCCCACGTCCTCTTACCTATAAGTTTCCCTAGTTTTAACAGTTTGAAGGAATGACTAAAAATATCCCCATCTGAACCAGCAAACTCATTCGTTATAGCAACCATTGGACCTCTAACACTATCATATTGATAGGCTTCGGCCTCTCTATATGGTGAAAGATCATATCCGATAAACTTTCTATTCAATTTATCCAAAATCATTGAAGATACAAAGCCACCACTGTTGACCCTTACATCGATTATGAGTCCGTCATATTTGACTTCGCTTAAGAAGTTTCTGTGAAATTCTGCGTATCCAGTATATCCCATATCTGGGATGTGAATGTATCCAATCCGTGAATCAGTTTTTTCATGAACATATTTCTTGTTTTGTTCTACCCATTCTCTGTATCTTAGAGACGTTTCATCTTTTAATGTTTTGACAACATACTTTCTTTTATGTTCAATATTATCGCCGTTTGATACTACTATTTCAACATCTTTGCCACTGTAATTCACCAAAATTTCATTAGGTATTTTATCCTTTATTTCTATACCGTTTATCGATAATAGATAATCTCCTTCTTTTACTTCGACTCCTGGCCCAAGTAATGGTGGTTTATTTTTTTCATCCCATATGTCTCCCTTGACAATGTGACTTATTTTGTATAGATTTCTATCTTCATCCAGTATCAAATCTGCCCCTAAATACCCTATTTTGTAAACTGGTTTAGGTTTGTATTCTCCCCCCATCTCGTAGGCATGTGATGATTTTAACTCTCCTTGCATTTCCCATATTAAATCAGAAAATTCTGTTCTTGTTGCTATTCTTTCAACTAAAGGATAATACTTTTCTAATATTTTGTCCCATTCGATTTCGTCTAGTTTGTCTTTGTTCCAAAAATAAAATTTTTGTAGACGCCAAGCTTCACAAAGCATTTGTCTCCATTCTAACAGTGGTTGAACTTCCACATTGACTCTGTGAAAATCTATCCAGCCGCACTTTCTCGTATACTTATTTTCGCATTCTTTTTCTTGTTCTGGGGAGGGAGGATTAGAAATTTTAAGAATTCTTAATCCATCGTCTATCAGAATTGCGATTTTCTCTTTGTCCTCGGAAATTTGAAATTCTGAGATGCCCTCAAGATAAGTTTTTTCTTCTTTTTCAATAAGATCATAGTATTTGAGGGTTAATTTTTCATGTTTCTCGCTGAGCATATCTTCTTCATCTTCCAGTACACCACTTACAGTAGAAATAGTATAAAAAACTTTATCTTTTGCAGCTTGTATGTTTACATATCTTTCTTCACTAACTGGGAAGGGTATAATTCTATCAGCGATGTTATCAAAATCAATATCAACTTTTATTTCTTCTTCTTTGTCTTTCCCTTTTTCTTCTTCTTTAATTATTTCCTGAAAAGGTGAAAAGATATCTTTTTTGAGTGTTATAAGATAAGGTTTAGTACCTTTTGCGAAGGCTGCATTCATTTGAAGCCTATCTTCAATTGGATTGAATATTCTATAAGATATAAAATAAAGGTATTTTCCGTCTGGATCAAAGACAGGGTCTACATCAAGCAGAATTGGTTCTGTAACTTGGTGCATCTCTCCTTTTACTTTATCAAATATCATAATAGCGGCTTGTTTGCTGTTTATAAATTTTGAATAAGCAATCCATCTACCATCTGGAGAAAACGAATATCCATTAATGGGACCAATGGTACTTTTATCCACATCAATCTTCTTATGGTTTCTCAAATCGATCAAGATAAGTTCGTTTCTTTGATTAGTTAACAAGATTTCTTCATCTTTAGGAGAGGCAACGATATTCATAACCCTTCCTAAATCATATTCCTCGACTTTATCGATTAAATTGCCACTTTTTAAATCGTACACCTCGATATGTTCATTATTATTTTCATCGCTTATTGTTACAGCCTTTTCTTCATCTTCCAGATTTAGGTAGGTGGTAAGTCTATATCTGACACCGCTTTCTTTCCCAAGTTGTTTAACGGGACCGTACCAGTTGTTGTAATAAAAGCTTTTGCCTCTGTGAGTGCTTATTAAATTCTCAGCATCTTTAGAAATAGAGAAATCTTCAAAATACTGTGTGGATTCAACAAATTTTCTGTTTCTTTGTGGTAAGGTACTATAGTATTTTATATCTACCTTTTCTGATACGTTAGTTGATAAATTCAAAATGTAAATATCCGAACCGGCATGGTATACAATATTGTTTCCATGAGATTTTGGGTTTCTGACATAAAAATCGTTATGATACGTATGTTTTTTTAGATCTTTTCCTTCTACTGTACAAGAATATATGTTAGCGACATCCTCATGGTCTGAGACGAAGTAAATTCGGTCTTGAATCCATATTGGATTGGCAAAGTTGGATTTTAAGTCGATCAATTTTCTGAAGTTGTAGTTCCCTTCTACATCCATCAGTAATTCTCCAGCTGTTCCACCTCTGTACTTTTTCCATCGAGCTGGATCTCCAGTTTTTCTTCCCAAAACGATGCCTTTTTCTTTTCCAAATGAGATTTCAGTGGCTATTCCAAAATCTAATTGCTTTAACTTCCTTTTATCTTCAACGTCGACTTCCCATAGGGATGTAATTCTTTTAAAAGGTTGGGTATAATTTGATGAAAAAATTATCTTTCCGTCATGCCAACAAAGTACTTTGCTGTTTGCACCTAAGTAAGTTAACCTAATTGGTACACCACCTGTAGATGGAATTATATATACATCTGGTACACCTTCATCTCTTCCTGTAAAGGCTATCCATTTTCCATCTTCAGAAAAAGTAAGGTCGGAGATTTCTCCAACATTTGAGGTTAATCTTCTGGCTACTCCCCCTGAAGAAGAAACTACCCAAATGTCATCTTCAGCAACAAAGGCTATTTGATCGTTGTAAATAGTCGGAAATCTGTAGTAACCGTTGAACTCTTCACTCATGAATTCTTCCCCCTTTTGTCATTATAAGTTTTCATAGAGATAGTTGATTATTGAATTTTCAAACTCTTTCACCTTTTGAACATCTAAAGGAAAGTTGTTTTCCATTAAGCTAAAAATATAATATTTTCCACTTTTTGATTTGAAAATTCCACTGATGGCAGAATCGTAATACAAAGTTCCGGTTTTTGCATAAATTTCAAAGTTAAAACGTTTTTCAAGAGTACTTTCTTCGTATGGCGATGCTAAGTAATCTAAAAATTTAGATTGGTATTGTGAATATAGATAAAATAAAGTATCTGCCAACATCTTTGGGGAAATTAAGTTGTACATAGATAATCCACAGCCATCTTTAATTACATAATCGGTTGTGTCGTATCCTAAGGTTTCTTTGATGACTTTCTTAAAGTGATTTTCGGAATCTTCTATTTCTCCGTTACCGTAAATAGCGCCAAGATCTCTAAAAAGCTGTTCGGCAATCTGGTTATCGCTAATCTCCAACATTTGTTGTATTATATCTGTTAAGGGTGGGGAATAATTTGTGTACAGTAGATTAGCGTTAGAAGGTACTTCTTCATACCTTATTTCTCCCCAAAATTCGACACCTATTTCTTGTAAGTACAATGTTGTAAGAAAGGTTATATAATCCCTTATTTCATAATTTGTTTTATATTTAAAAGATTCATAGCTTGTTTGCCAAATATTAATCGCAGCTATTTGTGGTTGGGGGTCATCCCACATCCAGCCTCTTCCAAAACCTTCTTCTGTCATAAAAGAATAATCGAAAATTATATCGCCATATATCGTTTTTATTCCTCTATCCAACGTTGCCCTTTTTAGTATTTCTTTGTATTGTAAAGAAGTTAAGACAGGATCTCCAAATCCTTTTATATATAGATTCCCTCTGAAATTATTTGATATTTCCCCGGTATGGTATATTTTAGTTTCAAATTTGTAGTTGTCTCCTAAACTTTCTAAGGCAACCAGGGCGGTTAGTAATTTTGTATTTGAGGCAGGGATGAATAACTTTTCAGAATTGTAAGCAATAAGAACATCATTGGTAGAAAGATCTCTCAATTCAAATCCAACAAATCCTTGAAAAGTTTCCAATTTTGAAATTAGTTCATTTTGGATTTGAGGAGTTATAGGGGGAGTTTCTAGGGGAACTATAGAGGGAGCAGGTTTAGGTTCGGGTTCGGGTTCAGCTATTTTGGATGGTTCTATTATTTGTATTTTTGAGGAATCTTCGTCATCTCTATCAATTGGAACTCTACTAGAAATTGGAGCAGCGATGGCAATCGTACTAAAGTTAAAAAAAACTATAATAAAGATTGTGAGACTCAAGACGTTAAAAAATTTACTGGATCTTAAGTGATTTTTGAAATTAATACTGTTCACTCCTTTTCAGAATTTGTTTTGTAAGCTAGGGCTGTTTCAATTAACTTTCTGTAATTATTAATAACTTCCTTGAAATCATGATCTTTAAGCATCATACCCATACCTTTGGTAACAGAGGTAAGAAATTCTAAGATGTATTTAGCCTCAATATCCTTTCTTATCTGCCCTGCATTTTGAAATTCAGCGATCTTATCAGTGATTACCTTTCCAAACCGTTGATAGTAATAATCATTTATAACGGAAGTAATCTCGGGATGTTCAAAAAGATCATCTATGGGGTACTCTTTCATCAGAGTTTGAACGTCAAAGTTTAGATTGGATAAGTAATCAAGGACTTCTTGGAATGTGTTAAAATCATCAACGTATTTCTTAAAAGGAATAAAGAAATCGTCCAATAAGTTCTTAATAACAATAATTATAAATTCATCCTTTTTCCCAAACTTTTTATAAACAGTCGATTTGCTGAGTTTGGCATCGTAGATAACCTTTTCATAATTGAAGTTAGTGATACCGTGATTGAGCAGCTCCCCTTTTGCTAAATCGATTAACATTTCAATCTTATATTGTGTATTTTTTTTAGAAGGTTTTTGCCTTTTAGCCATTAATCTTCTCCAACTTATAAAATTTGTAAGAAAAAAGGGTAATCTCTTTTCATATCGATATAGCTTCTTTTAATATTTCATCTTTTAACTCTTCTCTTATAGCTTTATTTGAAACGACATCAACTTTAACATTCAGTCCCCACACTTTCCATTTGTATTTCACCTTCTTCATTTTTTGCCATTTCAGTATCAACTTTATGAATCATTTTATATTATAACATTCTTTGAGCAAGAGAAGAAACTTTTATATATATAGATTCGTTAATATATACAAAATGATACAAATATGCAATGTATATAAATGGTTTTCCTGAGTAAAAGGGAAAAGGTTAAATTTTCATCTAAATTGTTGGTGAAAATTTTTATCTAACACTTTCTAAAGAAAAGGGTCTTCGTAAAACGCTTGATTTAGAGAATTAAATTTAAGATATTAGTTTTTATATTTATTGAAAACTTCAAAGGCTCTCATGGCTTCTTACAAGGAGGTAGTTTGTAATTAGCATAAATAAAGGATTTCATAGGTTAGAATTCGTATTATTTGATTGTTTAACTCACTCTGTCGGAAAACTTAGGTTTTCCGACATAAATTACTCTTCTAATTTCTAATAAATTCTCTGCTTTTTCATTTGCCTTTAGAAAAATTCGAACCATTAGTTTATTGTTGATCTGTTTTGTTATATTTTAATTTTCAAAGACCAGATATACATTATAAATATTGTTTTACGCTGTATAAGTTTTTTATATTAAACATATCACTTTAATTAATAAAAATAGTTATTTAATAGAAACAATATTTTACATCCTTAAAAATATTTATACATTACAAAGTTCGATATATAATAAACAATTATTTTGTATACCCTTAAATACGTATTTTCTATCTTCATATATTACGATATCCTTTGGCTGATATAAGTACCTTCTACCTCTAAATTTTTAAAAACCCATTCCCAATTAGTTGAGCAAGCTAAAGACTTTGGGGATGGGTTTTTGTACTCATTAATTACTCATTTTATTTTAAATAATCTTAATACCTTATAAAATTTAGTTGCCACTAATTCCATAAAATACAAAATGAGTCATATCAGCGGTGAGTGTAGGATTTTCAGGATTGCTTATGTCTACTACCACCAAGCCATTCTCTTCATCTGCCACGTATGCGTAATCATCTTTTACATGCACGTCAATAGAAGGTATCTTGTTGCACATAAAAACGAATATCTCTAATGGTAAAATAGATAATTTTAAAACATTAAAGAATTTAAAAATCACTATATTTATTACCCTTGGTAAACTTAATTTAACTCCAGCTTAATTACCCACTATTTTTGTGATAGAACCAAAATTATTAACATTGTTAACATCATCACCTTTTTATTTATAATTCCCCTTCTTCTAGTCGTTCAATTTTACACAATATCTTATGTATGTAATGCGGCCTTTATACACATAGAATATCATTTATTCTCTCTCCTTTGGTTTTTAATCTATTTCTAAAAATGCATCATCCTCAACAACAAAAAAGTTGACATGAACAAGATAATCGCCGATCCATTCATAATAAGGATCTGGTGTTTTTCTAAAAGTAGTGAAATAATTCAAATTTTTCACGAAACAAGCAATCAAATCCATCCTAAATTCCCTTGAATATGGTAATTTTTCGGTTTCAAAAATGAAAGTATCAAAATCCTCTGTCTGTGTATCTATAGTAAACACAAAAAATATAGAATCATATTCTTTCATGATAAAAACAGAGATATTCCAATTCTCTGTAATAGGCA
Organism: Petrotoga sp. DB-2; assembly: GCF_054051725.1. Lineage (NCBI taxonomy): Bacteria > Thermotogati > Thermotogota > Thermotogae > Petrotogales > Petrotogaceae > Petrotoga > Petrotoga sp. DB-2. Next base: position 61,545 of record NZ_JBSVZD010000002.1, read on the forward strand.
ATAATATTGACTCATCGCTTTCCAAATACTCTATCCCGTTCGTTTCCCAATAAGTAAGTAGTTCCATTTGCATTTCCTGGGATGCCAGCATGATTGAAACACCTAAAATTACCATAAAAACAGTTAAAAACTTTTTCATCCTAAATCCCTTCCTTTTTTTTGTTTCTTTATCATCTTCTTTCAAGAAGTCTATTGTGTACTGTACTGTCATAGAATCTTATTCATTTCCTTCCATTTTAATTTTCAATCTATTTCTAAACATACAGCTTCTTTATCAACAGAAAATTTGACATAAACATGATAATCGTCAAACCATTCATAATAAGGATCTAGTGTTTTTTCAAAAGTATTGTAATAATTCCAATTTTCCTTAAGACACTTCAACAAATCTTTTCTAAACTGTTCTGAATATGGTAATTTTTCTGTTAGAAAGAATTCAACATAATCGTCTATCTTTGTATCTGTTTCAAAGACAAAAGATATATAATTGCTTTCTCTCATAATACCAACAGAGACATTCCTGTTTTCTGTTATATATAACCATATTAATTCATCAAATTCCCAACACACATACTCATTTGTTTTCCAATAAGTAATTAGCTCCCATTGCATTTCTCGAGAAGCTAACATCATAGAAGTACTTAAAATTATTATTAGAGTAATTAAAAACTTTTTTATCCTAAATCCCTCCTTTTTATTTTGTTTCTTTATCATCTTTTTTCAAGAAGTTTATTTTGTTCTTTACTGTTATAGAATATTATTTATTTTCTTCCATTTTGAATTTTAATCTATTCTTAAATGTATAGATCCTTCACCAACAAAAAAGAAAACATTAACAAGATAATCGTCAAACCATTCAAAGCGAGGATCTGGTAATTTCCCAAAAGTATTGTAATAATTCAAATTTTCCTTAAGACATTTCAACAAATCTTTTCTAAACTCCTCTGAATAAGGCAATTTTTCTGTTTTTAAAAAGAATTCAACCTCTTCTGTCGTTGTATCTGTATCAAACACAAAATATATATAATCATATTCTTTCAAAATAGTAACAAAGATATTCATGTTTTTTGTTATAAAAACCCCTATTCCTTTATCGTTTTCATCATATTCTATCCCATTCGTTTTCCAATAAGTAATTAATTCCATTTGCATTTTCTGGGAAGCTAATACCATAGAAGTACTTAAAATTATTATTAGAATAATTAAAAACTTTTTCATCCTAAATCCCCTCCTCGTATGATATGTATGGATATGAAACTTAAAAAATGGTATTAAAAATCTGTCTTTTGATCTTTTTTCATTATTTCTTTTGTAAAGAGATACCCTAATGCTAAAATAGTACCAGGATGATTAGCGAGGGAAGATTCCTTGCCCCCCTGCAAGGCCTTTTGGCCGTTGCCTAAAAAGCTTGTTTCCTGACTTAGCAGTCAACTTGCTAACCGATTACTGCATCACCCTTGATTAGGCCATCAGCAAGGCTATTTTTCATTGGTGGATGCTCATAGAGCGCGAGGTTGCCTTTGGCTGCTAAGATTAGGGCATCTCTTTCTTTCATCCTTTATCTTTTTTCGAAAGGTGGTGAAATGTGATTCTCAGTTTTTAGTTTTACAAAGACTTACACGCCATAGGTTCCATTTAGTTCATACACACGCTTCTGAAAAGAATTGGATGCTTTCCAACATATTTTATCTAAAATTCAGTGAATTGGCTGTGAATAATAGGGATAAGCCCTTTTCTAATATATATGGTGCTACATCTTGTGCTGCTTTGACTGAATCCTACTCTTAACTTCCTTTCCATCTCATGATAGTTTGGCCAAATTCGCAGGACTGACTTGGAGAAAACGTCAATCAGAGAATTATTCCTCTTTTTCTTTTTTTCAAGCCTATTTTTTGTTTTTCTGAAAGTATAGGCATTGTCAGTTGCGCTAATTTTCAACAATTTTTTTGATTTTTACTACTTGACATATCCCCAATTAACTTTTATTTTGTTTCCTTATCATCTTCTTTCAAGAATACTATTAAGCATTTTTTACTGTTATAGAATATTATTTATTGGTTCTCTCACGAAAATAGTAGGTAATTAAGCTGGAGTTAAATTAGATTTATCCCACGCAATAAAGAACAAAACATTTTCCGCAATAAGAAGGGTTTTTGTAAATGAATATTTTTTTGAATTTATCAATTTGTTTACTCACACTTTTTGGAAGAGAATCACTTCTTTTTTATTAATCTACTAGATTAACAAAATTAATCATTTGTGATAACTTATCCGTTAATTGAAATTCTACTTTTTCTTTTTCAGACTTAATCTCCATTGTTATAGTTTCATTAGTATTTAAAATAGATTGTAAATTTTCAACATATCCAATAAGATATAAAGAAGCAAACCCCATACCTTCATACTTCAAAGTCTTATCATAAAAAGAGGCGTCAACAGACATTGTCATATATATCAGTTCGAAATTTTTAACAGGAACTCCTTCGATAAAAATGTTGTTTTCTACTAGAGTGTTTTTTCCAACATAAAGATCATCTCCCAAAATAGCCCCAGCTCCAAAGACTACCCTAAAAATTATATAATTTGATAGATCTCTTTCTTGACCGAGAATTCCATAAACAAGCAGTTTGTCTATAGAAAAATAATCTCTGGGTTCTTTATCCTCTGTAACTTTTTCTGGTTTTATTCTAGTTACGTAAGGATTTAAAAAACTAAAAGTTTTTGTTCTTATTTCAGCTTCTTCTAATATAATATCTCTAAGATCTGGATCAATAGCACTAAAAACACTAATACTTAAAAATACTACCAACCAAGCTAAAATAAACTTTTTCATTTTTTCTCCTCCCTTGTGTTTTCTTACACAATACCAGATTATTTAATCTTTTGTTCATATTTCATTTTTTCTACCTACACTTTTCGGAAGAGAATCTCATTTTATTTTTTATAAAATTTTGATATCTGTTATAAAAAATTAGTTCCCACTAATTCCAAAAAATGTAAACCTTAGCATATCAAATGCAAGAGTTGGATTTTCAGGATCACTTACGTCAACTATAACCAAGCTATTTCTATAATCTGCCAGATATGCGTAATTATCTTTTCCATAAACATCTTCCGAATGACCTGCTGTGTCGTAATGGCCTACTTCTTTTGGTTCTGTTCGCTTATATCTACTATCACTAAACCATTATCATCTGCCACGTATGCGTAGTTATCTTTTACATAAACATCCAATGTCCAATTTGCTATATAGTAATGCTCTATTTCTTTTGGATCAGCAGGATCACTGGCATATACTATCACCAAGCCATTTTCCCCATCTGCCAAGTAGGCGTAATTGTCTTTTACATAAACACCACTTGCCGATCCTGCTGTGTCGTAATGACCAACTTCTTGAGGATTGGTTGGGTCGCTTACGTCTACTGTTACCAAGCCGTTCCAAAAATCCGCCACATATGCGTAATTGTCTTTTAGAAAAACACCATATGCCTCATTTCCCAAATCTAGACGTGACAAATGTTGTGGTTGCGTTACACAAGATGACAATGTAAGTAATATAATTACCCAAACTACCAATAAAAATATTCCTGCCTTTTTCGCCTCTTTTAACTCCCTTAGTATAAAATAATTGCACTGCCTTTAAAAACTCTAAAACACTCATTAATGGACAAAATAATTGCTATTAAAAAAAACTAACAACCTTACCCAAAAAGATGCCAGACTCGATGAATTGATTAAATATCAACATCTTGACACAGTTCACCAGGAATGTAATAACTCATATTTCTTCTAAATTGTTTTATTCCTGAAACCTGAAAATATTTCAAGTTACTGCATCTTCGTTTTTGAACGGACCTGAAGTGTCCCCCTAGGGATATAATTTGGACGAAGGCGCCCGTTGGAAGACGAACCGGATCCGCTTTGTAAAGCAATGACAGGTAATCCACCTTCAAATTTGTATTTTGTTCTATCTTAATACCAGTGTCGTCTGTTGTTGTCTTTATCAATTTCAGTTACAATAAAATATTTCTCTCTTGAATCATCACATGAATCATCACATATATCATACTTCAATCGGTTGATAGCCTCTATATATGCTGCGTTTGTATGGTTTTTAAGATCCCTTAAATGTCCACCTTTTGCCAATTTCCTCTTTTGAAATATTACGTTGAATGAGATAGAGACTTTAAATGGATTCTTTTTGTCCAAAAGTTTGAGAAAGTCATATATAATCTCTTCGTTTGACCAACCATATTTCAATGTAAATTCTATTCCGATATCATGTTTGTTATAATTACCAATTGCAAAATCAATAAAACCTGTTTTACCATTTTCATCTGCTTGGTAAATACCATTCACCTTTTTATAACGACTAAAATTTTAGAAAGTAAAAATAATTTTCTTTTATTAATTTTTCAATTCAATTATACTACAAAAAATTCATTTTCTTCAAAAAACTTTACATTTTTATTTTAATTTTTAATGAAGTTAGAATTATTCGTTTTTAGGTGTTGGTGTATGTTCGTTCTTTTAAAAATCATCTCATGAGCGATATTTTATAGTATAATATGATCAATAGAAACTACTTAAGGCAATAAAAAAACGAAGTAAAGATTTTAAGGGAGGAGGAATTTCTCGAATTTACCAAGAGTGTATGGACTTTTTCGGCTGTTTCAGTCAAAGGAATCGGACATCCTGCCCCATTTCCTGTGGAGCTTCCATATAGGATAATTCAACTTTACACTTATAAGGATGAGGTTGTTTTAGACCCTTTTATAGGAAGTGCTTAGACTGCTATTGCGTCAATTAAAACAGGAAGACATTACTTTGGATATGAGATTGAAGAAGAATATGTGAAACTGTCAGAACAAAGAATAAGAGAATTTTATTTAGATATAATATATTAGACGAAATGCTGTCCAAGGAGGAGGCAGAGTGATAGACCCACGGTATCTTGAAGTTCTGCGCAAAATATACAACCGACTGAATAACACCGATGTCAACTGGGTAGTTACAGGAAGCCTCGGTTTTGCACTTCAAGGTATGCCTGTAGAGCCTAATGACATTGACATCCAGACTGATAAACAGGGAGCCTATGAGATTGAGCGTCATTTTTCTGATTTCGTAACCAAAAAAGTTAGGTTCTCTTCTGCAGAGAGGATTCGCTCGCACTTTGGCGAATTGATGATTGACGGAATAAAAGTAGAGATCATGGGAGACATTCAAAAGAGGCTTGAAGATGGGAATTGGGAGAGCCCCGTGGATTTGGAGCATCATAAGCGGATTATAGAGGTTGAAGGAATGCAAGTAGGTGTACTCTCTCTGGAGTATGAATATCAAGCATATCTGAAGTTGGGTAGGATAGAAAAAGCAGAGATGTTGAGGAAATGGTTAAAAGGTAAAGATGAATTTTCGGGCAGCACATCGTCTAACAGTTGATAAAAGGTGCCGTGATAGAACCAATTTTATTAAAAAGTTCCCCGTTAAGTTGGGGAACTTTTTGAGAGGTAACTTTAAAGTTGTAATCTTATATTTGATCCAGTACTGAACTATGGCTATCAGATCTAACGTATATTCCTGTAGTTGAGATGGTCGTATGTCCAAGTATGTATCGAACTTCTTCCAAATTTTTCCCTGAGTTTAAAAGCCTTTTTGCGCATGTGTGCCTTAAAGCATGAGGTGTTCCGTTAATATAATTTATATTATTATACCCACTTACCCTGATTTGATCAATCTTTTTGTTGGCTTTTATAACGTAATCTTGAAATCTTCTCTCCATAGTTCTAGAAGTTATTGGAACATCGTTGTCATTTGAAAATATGTATTTTTTACCGTTTGCAAAGGTTACTAATTGTTCTGCGTATTGTTTTGAAATCTTTAGATATCTTACTCTGTTTCCTTTCCCATTTATAACAAGCTCGGCATGATCATCGTAAAAAATAATGTGTTCTTTTTCTAACGATAAGGCTTCTGAAATTCTTAAACCCGTTTTTAATAATAATGAATAAAAAGTTTTGTCAAATTTATCTTCAATAACGGAGAAAAAAACTTTGATTTGACTTTCTGTCAAGCCTTTGGGAACGTCACTTGGAATTTTTGCGTTTGCATCTTTCCAATATTTTTTACCAGATATTTCTCCATTTTCGTATAGATAGTTCAAAAAGGATTTTAAAACAACTATCCTAAGTTTTATGGTTCTTTGTGATAGATTTGAGATCTCTTCAAGATATTTTAGAAAGCATCCTCGGGTAAGACCATAGATTTGAACAAATTTTTTATAATTGTTCAATATTTTTTTGTATTCATATATGGTTGAGTCTGCCCTTCGCTTGACGAATTTCAGATATGATAAAAATTCTGAGATATATCCTTCGATTTTGTCTTTATCTTTTATAGAGTCTGACGTATTATCTATATCCATCATAGTTTTTTCCCCCAACAAGGTGTGAAACGCTAAACAACATGTTCTATGATACTATCAACGGTATTTTTAATTAAATTGAGCTTTGCTTTTGATTTTTCTTTTTCTTTATCGTTTGAATATATGTATATTTTAAGTTTTGGTTCTGTTCCGGAAGGCCTAATTGCATACCATGAACCATCGCTAAACCAGAATCTTAAAACATCGGATGAAGGTATATCGGTTATATCGCTAATTTCACCTGTTGTTAAATTGTATATTTTTCTTTTTAAATAATCCGCGTATTGTTCAAGTTTGAGATCCCCCATTTCTTTGGGGAAGTTGTTTCTAAACTTTTCCATTATTCGCTTGATCCTTTCTTGGCCTTCAACTCCTTCAAGCACAAGAGAATAATTGTTTTCCAACTCGTAACCAAATTCCTGATAAATATCTTCTAGTACGTCAATTAAATTCTTATTTTTTTTAGAGTAGTATCCAACCATCTCTGATATAAGCATAGAAGCAATAGTTCCATCCTTGTCTCTCACAAAGGTGCCGTATATATAACCAATACTTTCTTCGAAACCAAAGAGAAACTTACTCTTACCTTCTTTTTCTAATTCGTTTTCTTTCCCACAAATATTTTTAAATCCAGTAAGCGTTTCAAGAACGGATACACCATATTTTTTTGCGATTCTTTTTGTGAGATCTCCTGTAACTATTGATTTTATGATAACAGAGTTATCTTCTAAACTTCCTTTTTCACTTTTACTTTCCAGTATATAATTAACCAAAAGAGCTCCAACTTGGTTACCGTTTAACATTTTGTAATTGTTGTCATCTAAAATTTCTAAAGCGGTTCTATCTCCATCGGGATCATTTGCCAAAAGTAATTGGGCATTTTTTTCATAACCTAATTTTTTTGCCTCTTCAAAAGCTACTTCGTATTCTGGATTTGGGTTGGCAACGCTTTTGAAATCTGGATCGGGTAGTTCTTGTTCTTTAACTATGAATACATTTTTAAAACCTCTATCTTTAAGTACCCTTCTGACAAAATTATTTGATGTTCCATTCAAAGGTGTGTAAACTATTTTTATATTTTTATCTAAATCTTCGTCCCTTAACGCCAGACTTTCAACTCTTTGAATGTATTCTTCATCGACTTCTTTTGAAATATATTGAAGTAAATTCTTGTTAATTGCTTCCTCTTCCTTTATTTTTTTTATTTTACTAAAATCGTATCCTATCTTTTCGATCTTTTCTACTATTCCATTGGCAACATCATCTAATATTTGAGACCCTTGGTCCCAATAAACTTTGTAACCATTGTAATCTTTCGGATTATGACTAGCGGTAACGACTATTCCAGCAGTAGTTTTTAAATATCTGACAGCAAAGGATAAAACGGGTGTGGGCCTAATATCGTCAAATAAATAAGCTTTTATACCATTTGCCGCAAGGATTAATGCAGATTCTTTTGCAAACTCCTTTGAAAAGTGGCGTACGTCGTAAGCTATCACAACACCCATCTTCATTCTTTCTTCACCGAAGTCTGTTATATAATCAGCAAGGGCTTGAGATGCTCTACCTACAGTGTATATATTCATCATATTAGAACCTATACCCAGTTTTCCTCTCAATCCAGCTGTTCCAAATTCGAGATCTTTGTAGAATCTTTCTTTTATCTCTTCAGGATTGTTTTCAATACTTTTTAATTCTTCTTTTGCTTTTTCATCAATATATGAATTATTTAACCATTCATAGTAAATTTTTTTGTAATCTCTCAAATTTAATTTCCTCCTTAGTTTTACGTTTTTTACCATTTTTGGAAACTGTAAAAGCAAGCATTTGATTATTTTCTAAAACTTTCAATAGTAAGACATTTAACTTCTATTTAATCATTGCTTTTACCTATTTTTGAAATGGGTACATAAATATATTTGCTAAATAAAAAAGTCTTTCCGTTTTGGATAGATTCATAGAGTTCAGAATCTAAACTTTCATTTAATTCAACTATAAGAAGAACCTCATCGTCTTCTTTGATGGTTCTCATTAAATCAATATTATGCCCTTTGGAGTACAAAGCATTGGAAATATAAGCAATCATTCCTTTTTGCTCTTTGTATCTAAAAAGTAAAGTAGGATTTTCTGCAGTAAAAATAACAGAGGTACCATTAATATTAGTGATTTCAATATTTCCTCCACCGATAGAAGAACCGATTACATAAAAACAACTTCCATCGGGGTAATGAAATTCAATTTTTACGGTATTAGGATGGACGTCTTCCAAGTTAACAGGAATAAAATTATAAGTAATTCCTGCCTCTTTGGCATGTAAAAAAGAATTCTTAATGCGTAGATCACTAGGCTCAAACCCTAATATTCCTCCAACAAGAGCCTTATCGGTTCCATGGCCTTTGTAAGTAGCTGCAAAAGAACCATGAAGAAAAAAATCCACATGATGATAGCCTACCCCAGCTATCCTCCGGGCTACTAGAGCAATTCTAGCAGCACCAGCAGTATGAGAACTAGAAGGACCAATCATAACGGGACCGATTACGTCGAAAATACCGAAGTTTTTCATATGATATCCCTTTCTTTATCTTTCTGATATTATTGCAATGAAAGTAACAAAGTTTAATCATTCTTAAGCAGAGAGTTTCTTATAGCACAACCTGTTGGAGTACCTGCTATACCACCTAGTCCTGTTTCTCTTAAGCTTTCTGGAAGAGCTTTTCCTACTTTGTACATTGCTTTTACCACTTCATCAAAAGGTATCAAAGATTTTACCCCCGCAAGAGCTAGATCAGCGGCAGACAAGGCATTTATAGCTCCTGAAGCATTTCTCAGAATACAGGGGAATTCTACTAAACCAGCAATGGGATCACAAACCAGCCCCATTATATTAATGAGTACAATAGAGGCTGCATGAAAGATTTGTTCATTGTTTCCTCCTGAAGCAAACACTGCAGCTCCCGCCGCCATAGCTGCTGCTGAACCACACTCTACTTGGCATCCCCCTTCAGCGCCGGAAAAGGTTGCGTTTTGACCGATAACTCGTCCAATCCCTGATGCTACAAGTAGGGCATGGATCAAATCCTCTTCATTCAAATTTAAACTTTCCTCAAGAGTCATCAAGACTGCTGGCAGTATGCCAGAAGAGCCCGCAGTGGGAGCTGCTACAATTTTTCCCATAGAGGCATTGACTTCTGCGGTTGAAAGGGCCATAGCCATTGCTTTATTAGGAATAACCCCTAAAAGGGTTTTACCATCTTTTTGATAATTGTTAACCCGTTGGGCATCTCCTCCCATCATTCCTGATAAACTAGGTACCTTTTTATTCAAGGTACTTTGAGAGGATTGCTTCATGACGGATAAAATTTCTTTCATTTGTGAAAGAATCATTTCAGGAGCTGAACCAGATGATTTGGATTCTTCTTCTATAACTACTTGATAAATTGGCTTTTTTTGTTTTTCACAAAGTTCTAGTAGTTGCTTTGCAGAATGATACATCAAATCCTCCCTCTTATTTTCTACTTTTATAAATCTTTAAAAGCATTATAAATATTGTTGGATGCATCTTTTAAAATAGATATAGGGCATCCAATATTCATTCTAAAAAAGCCTCTACCTTCTTCTCCAAAGATGCTACCTTCTTCTAAACCAACTTTGGCTTTGTTTACGAGTATATCTTTGACTTTTTGTTCATCTCCATATGCCCTAAAATCTAACCACATTAAATATGTTCCCTCTGGTTTTTGTAATTTAACTTTAGGTAGTTTTTCGTTGAAAAAATCGTATACGTAATCAATATTACCCCTTAAGTAATTTAGTAAATCATCAAGCCAATCTTTACCTTTTTCGTAAGCAACTTTAGCTGCAACCATTCCAAAGATATTTAAATTATCGCTTGTAAGGCTCTCGATTACATTTTTGTATTCTGTTCGTAATTGTTCATTTGGAATAACAACAAATGACGCTTTTAAGCCCGCCAAATTAAAGGTTTTACTTGGGGCATAAAAAGTTAAAGAACTCTCTTTTATTTCTTGTGAGATCGAAAATATTGGAATGTGTTTGTTGGGAGAAAATACCAGATCTGAATGTATTTCGTCCGATAACAAGATAACGTTATGTTTAACACACAATTGGCTTAGCTTTTCTAGTTCTTCCCGTTTCCAAACTCTTCCAACCGGGTTGTGTGGATTACATAAGATGAATAATTTCGTTCTTTTGAGCGATAATTTCTTTTCTAAATCATCAAAGTTCATGCTATAATTACTGTTTTCAAATTTTAGGGAATTTTTTATTATCATTCGACCATTTGATTTGATGATATTATAAAAAGGATAATAAACAGGTGTTTGAATTACAACGTTGTCTCCTGGTTTGGAGTAGGCAAGTATGGCTACTTTTAAAGCGTCAACCACACCGTCAGTAGTCACTATCCACTCTTTTTTTACCTCACTACCATGTCTGGTTTCGATCCAATTTATAAAAGGGTCAAAATAATAATTGTCTAACATTGGATATCCAAATATCCCATGTTCTGCTCGTTTTTTTAAAGCTTCAATTACGTCAGGTGGAGATTTAAAATCCATATCCGCTACCCACATTGGAATAACATCGTCTCTACCATAAAGTTTTTTTACACCGTTCCATTTTACTGATTCTGTTGGTTTTCTGTCCACAATTTCGTCAAAATTGTATTTCAAGATTATAAATCTCCCTTTTTATTGTTAGCCGCTCTAAAAACATTTCTCATTAGGATAGCTGTTGTAACACTTCCTACTCCACCGGGTACAGGTGTTAATTTACAAATTTCTGAGATATCTTTATCTACATCACCTACTATCTTTCCATTTACTACATTAATCCCCACATCGATCACGATCATTCCTTCTTTTACAAAGCTTCTATCAACGAAATTAGCTTTTCCTATCGCTGCAACCAAAATGTCTGCTTTTTTGGTTACCTCTTTTAAATTATTAGTTTTTGTATGTGTGACCGTGACAGTGGCATCCCTTCCATGTCTTTGAAGCATTATTGCAGCTGGTTTTCCTACCGTCGTACTTCTTCCAAGAATAACGATATTCTTTCCTCTAACGTCAGTTGTATCTTCTATAATTTTCACCACCGCTTCTGCTGTACAAGGTACAAATAATTCTTTTTCGTAAAACATAGAACCAATGTTATGTAAACTTACCCCTTCAACATCTTTTTCTGGATTGATATATTTTGCTATATCTAGTTCAGTGTATCCTTTCTTTAAAGGTCTTGCAATAAAGATCGCATCAGTATCATCGTCTTCATTATATTTTCTTAAATCATTAATCAAATCATTACTTTCAACAATTTCTAAGTTGATTCCATATTTTTTTGCATTTCTTTTTTGAGAGTTAAGATAAGATTTGGTAGATTCATCAGGTTCAACAACTAAACTTACTAGTTTGGGTTCATAAGGGACTTTTTCTTTAAGTGATGATATTTCTATTTTTATTTCATCAATAATATCCTTTACTTCAATTAACATAATGTGATACCCCCTAAAAGCAATTGATATAGCTCTTTGTGTAATGAAATGAGGCTAAATTCGTATCTTTCTATTAGAATATTCATGACAATCCGGATATGTTTCCTTCATTGTCTATGTCCATGTTGACGGCATTTGGGACCTTTGAAAGTCCAGGCATTCTCAATATATCACCAGCCAATGCCACAATGAAACCAGCACCCGCAGAAAGTTCGAAATCGCGTATTGTGAATGTATAATCTTTTGGAAATCCAAGTTTTTTAGGATCGTCGGATATAGAATACTGGGTTTTTGCTACAATTACAGGGAGATTTTCGTATCCGTATTTTTTCAAAAATTTCATTGTTGATAAGGCCTGTGAAGAATATTCAACCTTGGCAGCACGATAGATATTTTTTGCTAACTTTTCTATTTTCACTTCTAAAGGATCTTCAAAATCGTAAATACTTTTCAATTCGGATCTTTGCTCGCTAACTTTTACCACTTTTTCAGCTAAGTCTATAGCACCCTCTGAACCTTTCTCAAATCCTTCGTTGACACTTACTTCTACACCTAATTTATCGCAATAATCTTTTACCATATTGATTTCGTCATCCGTATCTGAGTAAAATTTATTTAAAGAAACAACCACAGGAATATTATACTTTTTTAGGTTTTCAATATGAACCTGTAAGTTAGGCAACCCTTTCTCTAAACTTTCAAGGTTTGGTGTATTCAAATCTTTTAGGTTTTGCCCGCCATGGTATTTTAAAGCCCTTATCGTAGCTACCAAAACCGTTGCTGATGGTTTTAACCCAAAAGTTGGAGAAACAAAATCATAGAATTTTTCTCCTCCTAAATCAGAACCAAAACCTGTTTCTGTTACAACGTAATCAGAAAGCTTCAAAGCAAGTTTTGTTGCTAAAATAGAATTGGTTCCATGGGCAATATTTGCAAATGGTCCACCATGAACGAAAGCAGGTGTATTTTCTATTGTTTGAACTAAGTTAGGATTAATCGCATCTTTTAACAATACAGAAAGAGCACCTGTAATTTCTAAATCTTTTACAGTCACTGGCTCTCTCTTTTTATTTCGTGCAACTACTATATTAGATAATTTTTTCTTTAAATCTTCAAGATTTTCTGCCAAACATAATATTGCCATTATTTCTGAAGCAGCGGTGATTATAAAACCGTCTTGTCTAGGATAACCGTTTTTCTTTCCACCCAAGGCAACTATTATTTCTCTCAAGGCTCTATCGTTCATGTCCATAGTGCGAGGCCAAGAGACTTCGGTTGAATCTATGTCACATTTGTTGTACTTTATATAATCGTCTAAAACTGCAGACACCAAGTTATGCGCTGAGGAAATAGCATGAATGTCTCCTGTAAAATGTAAGTTTATGTCTTCCATAGGGAGGACTTGAGAATACCCTCCTCCTGCTGCTCCACCTTTTATACCCATTACCGGACCCAAAGAAGGTTCTCTTAGCGTTACTATCGATCTTTTGTGGATTTTGTTTAAAGCCATGGATAGAGAGATACTTGTTGTAGTTTTTCCTTCACCGGCAGGAGTTGGAGTAATAGCTGTAACCATTATTAAATTACCGTCATTTTTGAAGTTAAGCTCGTTCAAATATTTGTGAGAAATTTTAGCGATGTTTTTCCCGTAAAGATTGTAGTACTCCTCTGGAATATCCAGTTCGTTTGCGATTAAATCAATTTTTTTGAGTTTTGCAGATCTTGCAATTTCGATGTCAGAAAGCATTGAAAAACTCCTCCTTTTTATTTTTTTGAAATTAAAACTATTGAGCTCCTTGAATGTACTGTGTAGTAATTATCTTGAATTATAGAAGGTTCTAAGAGAAAATCCTTGGGTGATTCTTGGGATGTATCCACTACCCTATACCATTTTTTTCCATTTGGCAATTTTGGAATTTCAAATTGTAGATCTTTTATAAAAGAATTTAAAGCCACATATATATCACTGTCTCTTTCTTTGCATCCTTGAATATAGTCATCGCCACTTATCATGAACGCAAGGCTGTGAGAATAATATCCGAAATCGGGTTTAAAAGGCTTAACTCCATGCCAAGTTATGTCTGCTATTCCATCACCACTTAGATCCCTTCCCGTGAAAAATCGGTCTCTTCTTAAAGCACAATGACTTTTTCTAAAATTGATCATACTTTTTGTGAAATTAAAAATATCATTGAATTTTAATTTTCTGCTCCAATCAACCCATGAAATGTGATTATCTTGACAGTAAGCGTTGTTGTTACCAAATTGAGTTCTACAGAATTCATCACCCATTAAAATCATAGGTAACCCTTGGGAAACCATTAATATAGTTATAAAATTTTTAATTTGCTGTTTTCTGAGACTTATTATCTTTTCGTCGGTAGTCTCTCCTTCAACCCCGTAATTGAAACTATAATTTGCATCTGTTCCGTCACGATTATTTTCCCCATTAGCTTCATTGTGTTTATTGTTATAAGAAACTAGATCCCACATAGTAAATCCATCGTGAGAAGTAATAAAATTGACACTATGGTAAGGCTTTCTACCTCTTTTTTCAAAAAGATCTGGACTTCCAGCTATTCTTGTTGCTAAATCTGAAACTACGCCATTATCGCCTCTCACAAATCTTCTTACCGTATCTCTGAACTTTCCATTCCATTCTGCCCAACCAGTAGGAAAATCACCAACGTAGTATCCTCCAGCAGCATCCCAACCTTCCGCTATGAGTTTAGTTCCTGCCAAGATAGGATCATCAGCAATGTCTTTTAACAAAGACAGATCACCAATCCAATTTCCTTTTGAATCTCTCCCTAAAATGGAAGCGAGATCGAACCGGAAACCGTCTACATGCATCTCAGAAACCCAATATCTCAAACTATCCAAAATCATTTGTTTCACTACGTAATGGCTTGAATTAATAGTGTTCCCAGTTCCTGAAAAATTTTCATAATATCTTGGGTTATCTTTGTTCAAAAGATAATAAACGGAGTTTTCTAAACCTCTAAAATTAAGAGTTGGTCCCAATTCATTTCCTTCTGCTGTGTGATTAAAGACAACGTCCAATATCACTTCTATTCCATTTTTGTGTAATTCAAAAACTAAATCCTGAAACTGGATTATTTCCTCCCCAATTTTTACACCATATCTGTAATTACTCGTCACAGCAAAAAAATTAACCGGATTGTAACCCCATATATTTTTTAATTTTTCACCAGTTATAGGATTAACGTTGGGATTATCGTTCAAAGGAAAAGCAAAAATAGGCATTAGTTCAACGGCGTTTACTCCTAAATCTTTTAAATAATTTATTTTTTCCGCGATTCCCTTATAAGTTCCTCGATGTTCTACATGAGAATTTGGATTTATCGTGTAAAGCCTGACATGCAGTTCATAAATAATTATGTCGTTTAGTGTATAACGTGGATGCTCATCGTTCTTCCAATTGTATTCACGACTATCCCAAATGATGGATTTGACTTGAGATCTTGCAGAATCCAAAGTGGAAAAACTAAGGTCTTTTTTCGGATCATTTTTATTATAACCAAAAATAGACTCTTCTGTAAAATCTAACGTTCCCCCAATAACTTTGGCATAAGGGTCTAAAAGCAATTTGTTTTTGTTGAATCTAAATCCTTTCTCTGGTTTGTAGGGGCCATTCATACGCCAACCGAAAGACATTCCGGCTCTTACTTGTTCAACAAAAACATGCCAAATATTACCGGTTCTATTTTCTTTTTTATCGAGAACATATTTAAACATTGGTTCTTCATCATAGTAATTTTCATATATCTCCAAAATAACTGATATAGCGTTTCTTGAAAAAACACCAAAATTAACTCCACCTTTTTCGATAGACGTACCTAAAACTGGGAATCCTTTACTTACGTTAAACTTTGTTTTTTCACTTATTTTTGTTCCTTCCATAATGTCACCTTCTAGGGGTATTAGTTCACAATATTTTGCTAGTTGATGTAAATTATACTTACATCTTCCACTTTATTCATCGAAACTGGTGCATCGTACAAGATTTGTAAATTTTGTGGGTTCATAACTTTGGTGTTTTCACCACTAAAAATTACTTCACCGTTTTTTACCATTATTATTCTATCACAGAATCTTAAAGCCAGATTAGGATCGTGAAGAGCTGTAATGACACCCTTCCCGTTTTCACTCAATTTTTTTAATTCTTTCATCAATAGATGTTGATTCTTAAAATCCAAATGGGACGTTGGTTCATCCATGATTAAGTAATCCGTATTTTGCATTAAGGCTCTTGCAATTAGCACCAATTGTTTTTCTCCGCCACTTAATTGATTGTAATTTTTTTCAGCAAGGTGTTGAATATTGAAAAATTCTAACTTTGTATATGCCGTCCTATAGTCTTTTTTTGTGGGCATCCTTCCAAAAGAAAGATAGGGAGTTATTCCCATAGCTACTATATCTATCACAAGGTATGAAAATATAGCAGAGTGTTCTTGAGGAACTACACTTATGAATTTTGCTATTTCTTTATAACTTAGATTTTTAATATTATGATTTTCTATATAGATTTCACCAGTTTTTGGTTTCATTGTGCCGTTTAAACATTTTAGTATAGTTGTTTTACCTGAACCATTAGGTCCTAAAAGGGCAATCAATTCTCCTTTGTTCAAATTAAAACTTATATTTTTAATGGTATCTCTAACTGTGTCGTATGAAAAGGATATATTCTTAATGGATATCATTGATTCCACCCACTTTCTCTTCTTCTTAATAAAAGATAGACAAAAAAAGGCGCGCCTATAAAGGCGGTAACGATACTTATAGGGATCTCTGCAGGTGTGATTGTTCTCGCGATGTTGTCCATAATAAGCAGAAGTACAGAGCCTAAAATGCACGTTGCAGGAAGCATGTACCTATGATTTGCACCTATTATGTACCTCGCAATGTGTGGAGTAATCAAACCAATCCAGCTTACCTGACCTGCAACAGCCACTGTAGGGGCAACCATAACGGTACTTACAATGATCAATAAAATTCTCATTCTTCGAACATTTATTCCCATGGATAATGCTTCTTCTTCTCCCATAGACATAACGTTCAAATACCATCTTAAAATAAGAAGAATTATTATCCCTGGAAGCATTGTAAATAATGAAATATATACTTCTCTCCAACCTGCCCTGTTGAAACTTCCCATTAACCAAAATACTATATTTGGTAATTTTTCGTAAGGATCTGCTAAGTATTGTACTAAAGAGACACATGCGTTGAAAAAAGAGGTTACCGCCATTCCTGCCAAAACAAGAACGGTAACCCCCTTCACTTTACTCCAAACGGAAATAAAAAACGTAAAAAGAACGGCAACTAACCCTAACAGAAAAGATAATAAGTAAGTATCAAATAACGATTCTTCGTTGATCAAAATAGCCAAAGCTACTCCAAATGCTGATCCGGCTGACACACCAAGGATAGAAGGAGAAGCCAATGGATTTCTAAAAACGCTTTGATATGTTGCACCAGTTATAGATAGAACAGAACCCACAAACATTACCAATATAATTCTCGGCAAACGAATGTGAAAGAAAACTAACCAATCGTTACTACTTTGTATATCGTTACGTAAGAGTAAGTTTTTTATCGTGTTAATAATTCCAACGAACGAGATTTTGTATCTTCCAACAAAAAGTGAAATAATAAATAACAATAACAGAATTAATAAAAGATAGAGAAGTGTTCTTTTTTGATGTTGACCTGGAGTCTGATTCTTATTGTGAATGTGCATATTAATATCTCCATATAAATAAGTTTAATGATTTAATTTCCAATTTTAGATAACAATTCCCTGTATGAAACTCCGTACAAAGTGTAATAAAATTCGTCAGCTACTTTATCAAAATCAACATCCGAAAAAAGTTCAGGATGTATTTTTGTTGCTAACCAAAGCATACCCAAATAAGATGATGGATTTGGATAATCCCATGGCTCTAGCACTGATGGGAAACGGTAAATTTGCTTGTTTTTAAAAGCCTTAACGTTTTGATATTTTTCTTCTTTATAAAGTTCCTCAATATAATCTTGAAATTTTTGGGATGTAACTATAAAATCAGGATTCCAAGCTATTAACTGTTCTGGAGATATTTTTATAAATCCAGCATCACTTTTTGCTGCTGGATTTATTCCACCAGCCCACTCTATCATATCCGTTTGCATCATATCTTTTCCCACTGTATCCAATAGTTGAGAATTAGCGAAATAGACAACTTTTTTCTGAGCCTGCGGCAAGTTTTTAGTCTTTTCCAACAATTTTAAAATATTATCAAACTGTTTATCTACAATTTTCGCTCTATCTTCTAATCCCAATACTTCTCCTAATAATCGGTTGGTTTCCCGTATTTCTTCTAAACTTTCAGGATTGATAATAATTGTAGAAATCCCTAACGTTTCTAATTTGGAAGCTGTGAATTCGGCTTGGTTATGTGGAAATAGTATTACTAAATCAGGATTTAAAGATGCCACTGTTTCAATATTTATCCCTTCTCTTTTTGAACCCACTTCTACTAACAGTTCTACTTCCGGATAAATTGAAGTAAATAATTTTTCTCTTGTTGATGTATTATCCACGCCAACAAGCATTCTTTGAGCATTTAATGCAAATACGAATTGAGTAGCAGGTTTGTAAGTTGTCACGATACGTTCTATTTTAGAAGGTATTGTTACCTCCCTTCCTGCCATATCAGTAACCGTTATTGTATTGGCAAATAATGCATATGCGAAAGTTAAAAGAAACAAAAGTAAAAAAAAGGATGAAAATCTCTTCACTCACTATCATCTCCCTTTTGTTTTTTTAGATATATATTGTAATCTTCAAAGGTATCAATATCTATGTTAATACCTTCATCATGGACTTCGTGCAGTGTTACTCTTTCAGGATATTTACTTAAAAGTGTTCTTAACCCTCCAGGTCCTGATAATTGATAAATATCTGGTATCTGACTTTTATGTACAATCAATGGATGGCCTCTTTTCCCGTGATAAGTAGGTGCCAAAACAATTGTTTTGTTTTTTATAGCAAAGCTAGCAAGTGTGTTGAAGGTTTCTATTTTGATTAAAGGCATGTCTCCAAGTGTGAAGAATATGTATTCAGAATTATTGGATAATGAGTTCAAACCACTCCACACACTTGTTAGCATGCCTTTTTGGAAATTGTTATTCTTTACTATTTTCAAACGGTGGTCTTCATACTTCGAAAAAAGTGGAATTATATTCTCAAAGTTACCTCCTAATACAACGATTATTTCATCGTCTATATATTGGCATTTCATAAGTTTGATGATAATGCTTTCTAAAACAGTTGTATTTTCCCAAGGTAAAATCTGTTTGGGAGTTCCCATTCTTAAGGATTCACCAGCTGCTAATACCACCGCTGATATCATTGTAAAACCCACTTCCTACCTAAATGATTTAGAGCCAAATAAAGTAAACAATAAATAAAGCACACAAAACGTATACTAACCAAGGTACTTCTTTACCTTTGCCAGTGAATAATTTAATTAAAGGATAGGTTATAAAGCCTAAAGCTATTCCGTTAGAAATGGAATAAGTTAAAGGCATTACTATCATTGCAACGAAAGCGGGAAAAACTTCTGTAAAATCTTCCCATTTTATGCTTCTTATATTTGATAACATCATTACCCCAACGATTATCAATGCTGGTGCTGTTGCTGCACCGGGTACTATCGCTATTATAGGTTGAAAAAATAAGGAAAGGAAGAATAAAATAGCAACAACGATACCTGTTAACCCTGTTCTTCCACCTTCAGAAACACCTGACGCAGATTCAACGTATGTTGTAACAGTACTGGTTCCGAAGAGTGCACCACCAGTAGTAGCAATAGCGTCAGCTAAGAGAGCTCTATCTGCTTTTGGTAAGGAACCGTCTTCTTTCAAATAACCTGCTTGCTGACTAACCCCTACTAACGTACCTGCTGTATCAAATAGATCTACAAATAAGAACGAAATCAAAACACCTATCATGCCGATATTAAATGCAGATTTGATATCGAGTTGGAACAAAACTTGAGACCAATCAGCCATTCTTGGCAATGCTACAACACCTTCGGGTATTGGTGTGACTCCGTTGAAAAACCCTAAGATTGTAGCAATTATGATTCCTAACAATAGGGCTCCTTTTACCCTTAATGCGTGTAAAATCCCGGTTATGATTAGGCCTAATAACGCTATTAAAGCCGTCCCAGAAAATAAATCCCCCATTCTTACCAATGTTGCAGGATCTGCTACTACTATGCCGGCGTTTTGCAAACCTATAAAAGCAATAAACAAACCAATTCCAGAACTTATCCCCGTTTTCAGACTCATGGGAATCGAATTAACGATCATTTGTCTTACGGGGGTAACACTAAGTACAATAAAGATGATACCCTCCAAAAAAACTATTCCTAGAGCGGTTTGCCAAGGGACCCCCATACCTATTACGACTGAATAGGCAAAGAAAGCGTTTAAACCCATTCCTGAAGCCAATGCAAATGGATAATTGGTCAGTAAGGCCATCATTACAGTACCTAAAATTGCTCCAGCTATAGTAGCTATAAAGACCCCGTTGAAAGGCATTCCTGCATCACTAAGTATAGAAGGGTTCACGAAGATGATATAAGCCATCGTCATAAACGTTGTGATACCAGCTAAGACCTCAGTTCTAACGTTTGTTCCGTTCTCTTTTAACTTGAAAGTCCTTTCTAAAAAACCTTCTTGCTGAGTGTTTGCCATAAGTTTAACCCCCTTTTAAAATATCAGTTTACAACCAATGGTACAAAAGTATTATTTTCAACATCGTATAAGCCATCACAAGTTATCTTTAATTTGGGAACCACTGGTAAACCCATAAATGCTAATGTCATGAAAGGGCTGTTAATTTTGACCCCTAAGTCATGGGCAATTTTTCTAAGTACTTGAAGCTTTTCGGAAACTTTTCCAATTGGGTCGGTAGAAACAAGTCCTCCGATGGGTAAGTTGATAAAATCAACAATATTTTTATTATTAACAATCACAATTCCACCCTGAATTTCAGCTATCTTGTCTATTGCCATCTTCATATCTCTTGAATTCGTACCTATTACAATAATGTTGTGAGAATCATGAGCTATGGAGCTCGCAATGGCACCAAACTCCAATCCAAAACCCCTTATCAAACCCAAACCAATCTTTCCAGTACTTTTGTGTCTTTCTACAACGGCAATTTTATTTATATTATACCTTATAAATCGTTCTTCTTCAAAACTATCTGGAAATGAGAAAAACTCCTCTTCAGTGATAATCTGGTCCTGAATCATGTTAATAACACGGTAAGTTTTCCCCTTAGGAATATTGAAATCCTCTTCTTTAATGGGAGCAATATTTACAGAATGAAAAATGGACGGAGGTTTTTCAAAGTTATTAAAATCAACTTGGAATAATACTTTTCCGTTTTCTGCTACTTTTTTTCCGTCTTTGTAAACTTGTAAAACGTTCAAATCATCTAAATTGTCGATTATCAGAAAATCAGCCTTATAACCTGGAGCAATACCTCCCAAACGGTGTAATCCTAAAGAACGTGCAGCATTTAGAGTGCCAAGTTTTATCGCTCTAATTGCTTCCATTCCGAGTTTTATAGCCTTTTTAATCATAAAATTAATATGGCCTTCTGAGAGAAGGTCTTCAGGGTGTTTGTCATCTGTGGCGAATAAAAAGTTACAGTTGTTTTTATCGTTAATTGCAGGTAACAAGCTCTGAAGATCCCTCGTAACTGAACCTTCCCTAACCATTATGTACATACCTTTTGAAACCTTTTCTAATGCCTCATCGGGGGATGTGGTTTCGTGATCAGCCATGATTCCAGCTAAAAGATATGCGTTTAAAAATTTGCCTTCTAATTTTGGTGCATGACCATCAATAAAATAGTTCTTCATCAGTTCTATCTTATCCCAAATATAATCTTTCCCAGTTAAAACTCCTTCATAATCCATAACCTCACCAAGACCAAAAAAACTTCCTTCTGCTATTAAATCTTTTATTTTTTCAGCGTTTAGTACCGATCCTGATTTATCGAAAGGAGTAACAGGCACACACGAGGGTATCATTAAATTAAAATTCCATGGTAAATTGTTCCCAATTGTCAAAAAGTATTTTATACCAATCTCCCCAGCTACATTTGCTATCTCATGTGGATCTGCAACAAGTGTCAACGTCCCCAAAGGGATGACCGTTTTAGCGAATTCTTCTATTGTGACCATGGCACTTTCTAAATGTAGGTGGGCGTCTATGAATCCCGGAGAAATGAATTTTCCTTCTAAGTCGATTTCTTCTTTACCCTCATAATTTCCAAAGCCTATGATTACACCATTGGAAGTAGCTAAATCTTCTTCTATAACTTGTTCGTTAAAAACGTCTATTATTTTTCCGTTTTTGAATACTAAATCTGCTTTTTCCTTTCCTAAAGCTATTGGTAAAAGATCTTTGTTTGACAATAGTATTACCCCCCCTCTATAAAGGCAAGGACAGAGCGTTGAAATTACATCTTGTTATACATAATCCACAACCAGCGCATTTATTTGTATCTATTCTCACACTGTGGAGATCTTTTACGAGGTGAATTGCATCATAAACACAACTTTTAACACACAAACCGCATTCTGTGCATTTTTCATCGTTTATATCTGGAACTATCAATTTATAATTTGGCTGAATAACGGTATTTTTTTGAGCGATTCCCCTAATTTCTTCTAGGGAGTTGAAACCATGAACGTCCAGATACTTTTCAATTTCGTTGGCAATTTTGCTATATATTTGAGGTCCATTTAAAATGGCAGCGGTACAGACTTGAACCGCTTGGGCTCCTGCCATTATCATCTTTATGGCTTCTTTACCTGTACTGACTCCACCTACTCCAACTACTGGAATATTAACCGATCTTACAGCCTCAAAAACTGCCCTCAATGCTAAGGGAAATATTGCTTGACCTGATAGCCATCCAAAACCATTCTCACTTCCCAACAAAGGTTTACCACTTTCTAAATCAATATCTAACGTCGGACCGAAAGAGTTTATTAAGACTAAACCATCTGCACCAGCCTTTTCAGCCTCTTTTGCAAACGTAGGAATATCTACTTGTGGACTAAGTTTTACCATAACGGGAAGGTCTGTACTTTCTTTTGCAGCTTTTATGCTGTTAATCATAGGTGTTGGATCATTACCAAGATAATGGGTAGAGAGTTCAAAGGCATCAGCGAATTGTTCTGCTTGTGGTATTACTTCCTTTATCTCTTCAGAGGTGTATCCAACCCCTATTATCACAGGTAAACCTGTTTCAACAACCTTGGGGTATTCTTTTTCAATCCATTGCTCTAAGGATAACTCAGACCAAAGTTCGGTATTGATAAAACCTCCTTTTACTTGTGCCATATTTGGCTTTGGAACTTTTGCAGCATTCACTGAGACCGTTTTAGTAACGATTGCTCCAGCTCCTCCTTCTTTGGCTTTGTGAGCACTCTCTCCATCTTTAATGGGAGGCCCAGCAGCGGGCATTACAGGGGTTTTCAACAACATTCCTAATAAGTCTACAGATATATCAGCCATAAATTCACTCCTTCATTGAAATTATTTGTTTTATCAAACTCAATACCTCTTTGTAAACTTCTTCGCGGTTTTCCAAGGTCACTCTAAATATTTGAACGTCTTTTCTATTCCTAATATCATCCAAAAATGCGTTAGATTCATCTTTTATTACACCTAAAACAGGTTTGTCACTATTCAAAACTTCTTTGACTTTCTTTTGAAACTGGTATGCAGTTAACTCGAATCTCCCTAATTCATCCATGATTACTACGTCAGCATGGTCGATGTTTGTAAGGAGTTGTACACCGATTTTGTCAAATACTTGAATATTTATCTCCCAATTTTTAGAGTAATCATTTCTGAATGCAAATCTGTTGAATTCATTTTTTCTAGGTTGATTATCTTTGCTAAGAGAAGATGCATCTATTAAATAAAATGAGTTCCAGTTATTTTTTTTACCTTCTCTAGCAACTGAAAAACCAGATATATTCAATGATAGTTGCTTGATTACTTTACTTATAATCGTTGATTTACCGACCCCCACAAAACCTGTAAGAAAAATATTCTTTTTAATCATCATCTTTTTCTTTTAAAGCTTTAAGAATTTTTTCCGGAGTGATGGGTAACTCATAAAATCTGACACCTATGGCATCGTAAATAGCGTTAGCAATAGCAGGAGAGGCTGCCATGATTGTTGGTTCTCCTACACCTTTCGCTCCAAATGGTCCAATAGCATCTTCATTTTCAATTAAAACTGAGTGAAAATTCGGAACATCCATAGAAGTTGGAACCAGGTAACCTGTCATATTTGGATTTAACGTGATTCCACTTTTTATTACTTGTTCTTCCATAAGGGCCATTCCTATTCCTTGCACTGTACCACCTTCGATCTGCCCTTCTACATTTTTTGGATTTATAGCCTTCCCACAGTCAAGGGCTGTGTACACATCTTTGACATCAACTTTTCCAGTGATTGTGTCTACTTCCACATCTACGATCTGAGTCATAAAGGTGTAAGCAACGTATACTTTATCAGCTTGGCCGGATATTAGGTCTGGAGAGTATGTTGGAGGAAAGAACGTTGACTCACCTTTCAAAATTTCTCCTTTTTCTTCCACCTTTCTTTTTAAATCCCAGTAAGTAAGAGATTTTTCAGGATTAGGATTGTAGATGATTTTTCCATCTTTCAAAGTTAATTCTGGATAATTACTGTTAAATTCTAAACTCGCATAGTGGTATATTTTTCCCTTTAAATTTTCACACGCCTGTTTTACTGCATTTCCTGTAAAGGTGGTTTGACGAGTTGCAGAGGTTGAGCCAGCATTCATAGTTTTATGGGTATCACCTTGAATAACTTTTATTTTTTCAACCTCAACAGATAGTACTTCTGCGGCAATTTGAGTGACAACCGTTAAAACTCCTTGTCCTACATCTGCGGCGGCGGTTACCACCAAAACCTTTTCATCATCGGTAAATTCAACCGTCGCATGGGAAAAATCGGGAAATCCTTCACCGTAACCATATCCAAACATTATCGTAGCCATACCTCTACCTTTTTTCTTCATTGTCAAACACCCTCTTTCTCACTGGAAAGCTTTAAAGCTTCTTCTATGGTTTCAACGACATTTACACTTTGTGTAAGTCTTTGACCATTTGGCGTAGTAGAACCAATTCGATAGGCGTTTTTAAGTCTGAGCTCTGCTGGATCCATATCTAACTTTTCAGCTAATATGTTCATTTGAGATTCATATGCAAAAGTCATCTGCATTGCTCCAAATCCTCTCATAGCACCAGCGTATGTATTGTTAGTGTAAACGGTATGAGCGATACCCATAACGTTAGGTACATTGTACGGACCTGTACAATGGTACATACCTTTATGTACAACAGCAGGACCACTAGATGCATATGCCCCAGTATCACCTACAACTTCAACTTCCCATGCTTTTAGGATTCCATCTTTGGTGGCTCCCGTTTTTGCCCTTATATATAGGGGATGTCTTTTAGACTGAGCGATCATAGATTCTTCTCTTGTGTAAGTTAATTTAACAGGGTGTTTTGTTATCATTGCAGCCAATGCTAAATGTATATGTACTGAAATATCCTCTTTTCTACCAAACGCTCCACCAATAACTGGTTGTATTATTCTGATTTTTTCTTTGGGTAGATTCAAAGATTGGGCTATATCTGCTTGTGTATCATGAAGCCATTGTGTAGCTGCCCAAATAGTTATTACACCAGTTTTTTCGTCGTAAACAGCTACGCCAGACTCCACTTGTAAAGGTAGTTGATCGATATGTTGTGTTTTGTATTCTCTTTCTATTATTACGTCAGATTCATCAAATCCCTTTTTAATATCTCCTTTGTTTAATTGATGAGTGACGAGTATGTTTCCATCTTCATGAATTTTTGGGGCGTCTTCTTCCATTGCCCTGAAAGGATCTGTAACTACCTCTAATTCTTTAACCTCTACCTCTATTAAATTAATTGCTTTGGAGGCAATTTCTTTACTCTTTGCAACGACTAATGCCAATGCATCTCCCATAAAACGGGTCTTCTCTCCTATCCCAACCAGAACGGGTTGATCTTTGATTATCAATCCAAACTTTTTCAAATGCGGATAATCTTTTGCAGTTATAACTTTAATTACTCCCGGTAGTGATTCTGCCTTGGAGGCATCTATCTTTTGAATGTAAGCATGTGGATGAGTTGCGCGTTTAACTTTCACACAGAGCATGTCTTCAAGGTATATATCATCGGGATAAATAGCTTTACCTGTCACCTTGTCTTTGGCGTCAACTTTGAAGACATTCTCTCCCACGTATTTATTTGATTTCAACTTTCTCACCTCGCTTATACTCAGCGATTTTAGTGACCGAGAGTCTAACAGCGTCTATTATTTTTTGGTACCCTGTACATCTACAGATATTCCCGGACAATCCCCTTTTTATTTCTTCTTCAGTTGGGTTAGGAATTTCATCGAGAAGTTTCTTAGTTGCTAATATGAATCCAGGCGTACAAAATCCACATTGTACTGCTCCTGCTTCAATGTAAGCTTCTTGAATAGGATGTAAAATCTCTTTATTGCTCAAACCTTCAATAGTAACTATATCTGCACCATCAGCTTCATATGCAAGTACCAAACAAGAGGCTACGATTTTATCGTTCATTATAACTGTACATGCACCACATTCCCCTTTTCCACAACCTTCTTTTGTACCTGTAAGATTCAGGTCGTCTCTAATTAAGTCTAACAATCGGGTAGTTGAATTTACATTGCATTCTCTTTCAATTCCATTTATGGTAAAGTTTATTTTCAACCTACCCTCACCATCCTTTCAATTTCATTTAAAGCGTCAACTGTTAGATTTTTTGCTACATCTATTCGGTATTCTTTGGTTCCTCTTATGTCGTCTATTGGTGAAATATTTTCAGAAACTACTTTCCCAATCTGAGAATAGTCTAATTCGTTTAACCTTTTGTCAACCATCAAAGGTTGAATTTGTGAGATTTCAACTGGAACGGGAGCCACAGAACCAAGACAACATTTCACTGTTTTTATGCGTTCCTCATCGTCGAAGGTCACAACAAGAGCCAACGTGATACTTGAAATTATTAAGGCATTTCTTTTTCCAACTTTGAACCATTTTCCATAGGTTTGTTTTTGGGGAATTGGAATGATAATTTTTTCGATGATTTCATTCTTTCTAAGTACGTTTTTTTTAGGTCCTAGAAAAAAGTCTTGTGCGGGTACTTCACGAGTTTCGTTTTGGGAAGTTAGTTTGAATACTGCATCATATGCCATTAAAGGAGGTAATAAATCCCCAGCAGGGGAAGAATTTGCAATATTTCCACCTATGGTGCCCATGTTTCTGATTTGAGGTGATCCAACATCCCATGCAGCTTGACTGATAAGTGGAAAATATCTTTGTATAATCTCAGATTTTTCTAATTCATCGTGGGTGAGTAAGGCACCAATTTCAACTCGATCATTGTTGATTTCGATTTTTTTCAGTTCATTGAGGTTTTTTAAGCTCAACCACCTTTCTATTTCATAAAGACGGTCAAAGTAATCTACCAAAACATCTGTACCACCTGCGATGATTTTGATGTTAGGGCTGTATCTTGAAAGTATTTCTGTAGCTTCTTTCAATGTTTTAGGAGCAAAGTATTGATCAGAATCTCTCCCAAAATCTTCTTGCTTGTTCCCGAGTTCTCCTGTGTATTCTTTCATAATCTAAAACCGTCACCTCCCGATTATCCATAATAATTTTGCCGTCTATAATAACCGTATCAACCATCCCACCGTTCATTCCGAAAAGGATGTGGGAATAAACGTTGTCTTTTTCAACGGGTGTTGGGGAGATATAATCCACTATTATTAAATCGGCTGGGAAATTCTCTTTTATCTTTCCTATTTTTAGGTTTAAAAGGTTAGAAGCAATTTGCACATTATTATTAAACGCCATGTTGTAAACTTCGCTCCATCCTGCCTGTGGATCACCTAATTGATGCTTTTGGAGTAAATTGGCAACTTTTATACTTTCGAACATGTCGTGCGTGTAGGCATCTGTTCCCAATCCGGTTAGGATTCCGTGATCAAAGAAATCTTTTATTGGAGCCGCTCCTACTGCGTTTCCCATGTTTGATTCTGGATTATGAACAACGTATGCACCACTTTCCTTCAAAATTGGAATCTCTTCCTTCTTTATATGAACGCCATGAACAGCTAAGGCTTGAGATCTTAATATTTTAAATTTCGATAATCTATCGACTACTCCTATGTAACCTCTTTTTACACTGTCTTGTAAATCTGCTATTCCTTCTGCTACATGGATATGAAAAGGAACGTTTAATTCGTCAGCTAACTCCGATGCCTTGTTTAAAGTTTTGTCTTCAAGGGTAAAAGAAGCGTGTAATCCAATCATTCCACCTAATTTATCGTTCTCAGAATCCTTAATCTTTCTAATAAACCTTTCATTTTCTTTTAGAGAGGCATCGCTTTTAGCCTGTCCATGTCTATCTGATACTTCATAACAAAGATTGGCTCTTATACCTGTTTCCATGACAGCTTGCGCGATGATATCCAAACTTCCATCTATATAATTAAAACTTGCATGATGGTCAAAAATCGTTGTTACTCCGTTTTTTATACACTCTAAGATTGCAAATAATGCACTGTAATAAATATCCTCTTCGTTTAAAGTGTTGTCCAATCGCCACCACAATTTTTCTAATATTTCTAAGAAGTTTTGTGGAGGGATGTCGGTTTTTAAATTCATTCCTCTGGCGAAAGTACTGTACAGGTGTGTGTGAGTGTTTATCAAACCAGGCATTAAAATTTTATCTTGAGCGTTTTTGAAAACAGCGTTTGGATATTTTTGAAGTAAATTTTCTGTTTCTCCTATTTCTTTTATTTTTTTACCTTCTATTAATACTGCACCATTTTCAATTATAGGAATTTCGTCATCAAAGGTGAAAATAGCAGCGTTACCTATTAACAACATGTTTTTCCCCTCCAAATTTCAGACTTCGACCATCCTTTTAGAAAGTTCATTAGCTTTGTCTATGATTTTTCTTTCATCGACTTTGACAAGCTCACCATCTTTTACAACTATTTCTCCATTGACAATTGTCATATCTACGATTTGAGAATCTCCAGTATTAATAAGCATGGATATAGGATCGTAAAGACCTCCTGTATAACCTAATCGATCCCAACGAATCAAGAACATATCTGCTGCCTTACCTTCCTCTAAACTTCCAATTTCTGGTTGGTTTATAACTTCACTTCCACCCTTTGTAGCCATACGCAGGACATCCTCAGCAGTGATAGCACTTATACTGTAGATTAGTCGACTCATCAAAAAAGCGGTTTTCATTTCTAAAATCATATTAGAAGAGTCGTTACTTGCACTTCCATCCACAGCTAAGCTAACTTTTACACCTTTTTTTAACATGTAGGGGATATTTGCAGCTCCAGAGGCAAGTTTTGAATTCGAAACGGGACAGTGAGCAACCCCTGTGTGAGTTAATGCCAATTTATCTATTTCTTCTTCATTGAAATGAACTCCATGGGCGAACCATACATCAGGACCTAACCAATCTAGACTCTCCATGTATTCTAATGGTCTCTTCCCAAAAGTCTCAATACAAAATTTTTCTTCATCTTTTGTTTCGGCTAAGTGTGTATGACTGCACACACTATACTCTCTTGCTAATTGAATAGATTGCTTAAGTAATGTTGAAGTTACAGAGAATGGGGAACAAGGGGCTAGAATGACTCTATGCATGGAAAATGAGGAAGGATCATGAAATTTTTCAATAATTCTTTGGGAATCTTTCAAGATTTCGTTTTCTGTTTGAACTACCGAGTCAGGAGGAAGGCCACCATCTTTTTCACTCAATGACATACTTCCTCTACTACCGTGTAATCTGATGCCGATTTCTCTTGCTGCATAAAATTCATTGTCAAGAAGATCTGGTGGCTGATTCTTTGGAAAAACATAAAATTGATCAACTGATGTCGTACAACCAGTTTTAAGTAGTTCTCCTGCTGCAACTAAAGTACTATAATAAACAACTTCTGGTGTCAATCTTGACCAAATTGGATACAAAAACTTTAACCAGTCGAATAATTCAACATTTTGTACCTGGGGAATGTTCCTAGTAAAAGTTTGATAGAAATGATGATGAGTATTAATCAATCCTGGATATACATAATATTTGGAACCATCTATAACTTCATCTATTTGTTCGTTTGATAAATCTATATTTTTGGCAATTTTATGTATCTTGTTTCCTTTAATTAAAATATCGTGATCTTTTAACTGATCTCTATTTGTATTCATCGTGGTAATAACTTTAGCATTTTTTATCAATATGTTCGACAAAGATATCACCCTTTCTTATCCTGTGTAACTGCTTCTATCGCTTCAACTATTTGCTGATATCCGGTACATCTACAGAGATTCCCTTCTATTGCGGTTTTTATTTCTTCCCTTGAGGGATTAGGATTTTTGTTCAACAAAGCTTTAGCAGACATCAGCATACCAGGGGTGCAAAAACCGCATTGAACAGCTTGATGATCAATAAAAGATTGTTGCAGCGGGTCTAATTTTCCATTAACTTCCAAACCCTCTGTGGTGAAAACTTCATAACCATTAACTTGAGCAGTTAACACTAAACATGAATGAACGGCCTCACCGTTTAAAATAACCGTACAAGCGCCACATTCTCCTACATCGCAGCCTTCTTTTACGCTAGTTAATTTTAACCGGTTACGTAAAGTATCAAGAAGCCGCTCTGTTGGTTCCACTTGTAATACTTCTTTTTTATTATTCACGTAGAGAGTTACTTCAATTTTTCCCATTTTTTGAATACCTCCATCAACGTAAGTTTCAGTCATTCGAACTTAGCGACCATTACTTGAATTTGTTATCTCTATAATCGCCTTTTTAAAAATTGACCCTAAGGCTGGCTTTTTGTAGGGGGTAGACCATCTTTCACCAGTTATATTCACCATTTCGTCGCCTATTTTTTTTGCTAGCTCTTCTAAATTTAATTCGTTAGATTTTTTGTTTAGTATTTCCCTTTCTATGTTTTTAAATCTTACTGGAAAAGGTGTTGCGGAACCTGGAACGATTCTTATATCTTCAATTTTTAGGTCTTTTTTATTTATTTTTGCAGCCACAGCTAAGTTTAATCTTGCTATATTTAAAGCTCTTCTTCTTCCTATTTTTTGAAAACTAAAACGATAATTTTCATCTACCTTTGGTATTAGTATTTTAGTTACAAGTTCATCATGATTTTTACTAGTTTTGTAAGGACCAACAATATAATTATCTAAAGGTATGAGTCTTCTCCCCTTTACAGAGCTTAGCTCTATTTCGGCATTTAAAGCCATCAACGGAGGAATTAAATCTGCTGCTGGAGAAGCATTGGATATATTTCCTCCAACGGTACCTCTGTTTCTAATCTGGGTTGACCCTATACTCTTTGCTGCTGTTACAAGAAACGGAAAATGTTTATTGATAATTTTTGAATTTATCAACATTGTATGCGTACACAAAGGTCCTAACTCTACAGAATCTTCCGTTTCATCTATGAATTGAAGAGCTTTGATATTAGAAATATTTAAAATATAATCAAATTTTTCTAATCTAGAACTTTCTTTATGTATATCTACTAGTAAATCAGTCCCACCGGCTATTACTTTTATACTTTCATATTTGTGCAAATATTCCAAAGCAGCATCAACATCTTTAGCGGTTAAAAAATCATATTCAATCATTTTTTCTTCCTTCCTTTTTTCAAAGAATGACCTACCAGTATTTTTTCTAAGTTTATAGGCAAAGATCTTATTCTTTTTCCAGTTGCCTGGGCTACCGCATTTGCTATTGCAGCTGCACCTAACTCCAAGGTAGGTTCTCCTATAGATTTTGCACCGTAAGGTCCGTTAGGATCAGGATTTTCAACGATAATAGGAGTTATATCTGGCATATCTTTAACTGTGGGTATCAAATATTCGTCAAAATTGGTGTTATTGATGTATCCCTCGTTTATATCCAGCTCTTCCATGATCCCATATCCGAGGCCCATTGATATTCCACCATAAAATTGACCTAAAACATTCGCAGGATTGATAGCCCTTCCAACATCGTGAGCAGCTACCATTTTAAGCACTTTTATCTCACCTGTACCTATGTCAACTTCAACCTCGGCTATCTGACATCCATAAACGTATGTAAAATAAGGTCTGCCTTGCCCAGTTTCTTCATCCCAACTTATCTCCGGGGCTTTGTACCAACCGTATGAAGATAAAAAGACACCAGAGTTATATGCTTGGGAAACAGCTTCATCAAAGGAAATTATCTTTTTTTGATCTGGTGTATAGATCGAATTATCTTTAAATATTAATTCGTTAAATGCCAAATTATATTTTTTGACTATAAAATCCGTCAATTTCTTTTTAAGATTTTTAGCGGCGTCGAGTGATGCATTTCCTCCAACCAACGTTGCACGAGAAGCTACCGTAGAACCGCTGTCTGGGGAAACTAATGTATCGACAACCATGAAGTTGATCTTTTCAATATCGATCCCTAATTCTTCGGCTACAATTTGAGAAAAGACTGTTTTTAGTCCTTGTCCATTTTCAGCTAAGCCGCTGTAGAGATATACAGTTCCATCTTTTTGAATAGATAATATGATACCAGCTGCATCAACAGCTTCTGCTCCTAAACTACAACCTCTGTAACTTATAGCCATTCCTATTCCTTTTCTTTTATCGCCTTTTTGCTCTCGACTGTACTCTTTGTACTTTTCTATAAAATTGATCGAATCCGCAGCCTTTTTTATTACCTCTTCGAGGCTAACTTTGTGATTATCTAGTTTTTGACCACTTGCTGTTTCTGAATTGTCATGAAAAATATTTTTTAATCGAAGTTCTAAAGGGTTCATTCCGAGTTCTTGAGCCAATTCATCCATTAGAGATTCATTAGCAAATATGACTTGAGGAGATCCATACCCGCGCATGGCTCCCGTGTATACGTTGTTGGTATAATATCCATAAGTATCGGTCTTTACATTTGGAATTTCGTAAGGACCAGTTGCTTGAACAACAGACCTCCAAGTAACAAAAGGAGTTTGACACGCGTAAGCTCCACTGTCAGCGATTGCCTCTATTTCCATAGCCAGTAGCTTGCCTTCTTGTGTAGCCCCTACTTTGTACCTCATATTGTAAGGATGCCTCTTATAACTTTCGATAATTGATTCTTCCCTTGTGTTTTTTAATTTTACAGGCCTGTTGGTTTTTAAAGCTAGAACAGCGGCTCGAGCAGCCATAGAAGAAATTACTTCATCTTTACCACCAAAAGAGCCACCTATGTGATTTTGAACAATTCTAACTTGATTGAAACCAATTTTAAGAACTGAAGCTACCGCGTTACGGCAAGCAAAAGGATTTTGTACCGACCCATATATTGTAACTACACTATTGTTCTCATAAGGAACGGCAATTACAACCTCGGGTTCCATGTAGGCATGCTCAATAAATTGAGTTTGATACTCTCTTTCTAAAATTACATCACATCTTTTAAATCCTTCTTCTATATTACCTTTTCTGAGTTTGTGATGAATAACTTGATTATTATCTTTATCTTCATGAATAGATGGCGCGTTTTTAGATTCTAAGGGGTCAAAAATTCCTGAAATCTCGTCATATTCTACTTTTATACTTTCGACTGCTTTTTTTGCAGACTCTGGCGTTTCTGCAGCGACAACCGCTATTCCATCTCCTATGAAGTAAGTCCTTTCTTTAGCCAACACTTGTTGGTCGGGGATAATGACGCCAAATTCGTTGTTGGGTATATCATTTGCCGTTATAATTGCTTTTACACCAGGAATCTTTTTAGCTTCGTCTAAGTATATGTTCAATATTCTCGCAGAAGGATACTTAGATCTAAGTACTTTTGCATACAACATATTTGGAAATTCTAAATCATCAGCAAATTTAGCTTTTCCGGTTACCTTTTCGTATGCGTCAATTCTTTTTTTTGGTTGATTAACACTATTAAAAATAATTTTTCACCTCCAAATAGAGATCAGGGTCTTCCCCCCATAGTCAAAGCCATAATTGCCTTTGCTGTATGTAAACGGTTTTCTGCTTCATCATATATTATTGAATGAGGTCCGTCAATGACAGGATCAGTTACTTCTTTTCCTCTATCTGCTGGCATCGCGTGCATATAAAGAACATCTTTATCAGCCAATGACATTCTTCTTTCATCACAGATCCAATCTTTGTGCCTTTCAAGATTTTCTTTCATTTGTTTTTTCCCTTCATCCGTATCAGGATTTTCCACGCCTAAAAATCCACCCCAGTTCTTTGGAATTACAATTTGAGCTTCATCGAATGCTTCGTCCATATCGTTTGTGAACTTTAAACTTCCACCTTGTTTTTCTGCGTTTTGCTTTGCTTGTTCTATGATCTCTGACATAAGTGGAAATTCTTTTGGATGGGCTATAGTCACGTCCATTCCGTACCTTGTAAATAATAATGCCTGTGTTTGAGGTACGGACAAAGGTTTTGCGTGTGATGTGGCGTAAGCCCAAGATATAGTGACTTTAATATTTTTAAGATCATTGCCACATTTTTCTTTTATTGTCATCAAATCTGCCAATCCTTGTAAAGGATGATAAATATCATCTTGTAGGTTGATAACAGGTACATCGGCATATTTTGCCACTTCTCTGATGTATTTGTTTCCAATTCCATAGAAACAGTTTCTTATCGCTATGGCATGGCCGAATCGACTCAACACAATTGCGGTGTCTTTTGCGGATTCTCCGTGAGAAAGTTGCATCTTATCTGGCGTTAGATCATGAGCATGTCCACCAAGTTGTGTGATACCTGCTTCTATTGAGTTTCGAGTTCGTGTAGATTGTTCAAAAAACATCATAAAGACAGTTTTTGATCTCAACAAATGATCCGTAGGCTCTCCCAATGCAAATCTTAATTTAAGTTCTTTGGATACTTCAAAGACTGTTTCTAACTCTTCTTCACTCCATTCTTGCGTGGTTATAAAATCCTTTCCCCTAAAAAGTGTATTCATTTTATCTCCTCCGATATGATTATATGGCTTTTACGAACCTTCCAAATCCTTTTTCTCCTATGAATTTTCTATCTTTTACTATTACCTTTCCTCTTAAAATAGTTGTAATAGGAATTCCTTCTACTTCAAATCCTTCAAAAGGAGTGTATCCGGCTTTTGAATGAGTGTTAGAACTATTTAATACCTCCTTTAAATTTGGATCAAAAATAACTAAATCAGCGTCTGAACCTACAGCTATTGTTCCTTTTTTTGGGTATAATTTAAAAATTTTTGCAGGATTGGTGGAAAGCAGCTCAACCAAGTGGTTAATAGAAATTAAACCTTTATTTACTCCATATGTATAAACCAACGGGAGAAGTGTTTCTACTCCTGGAATACCAGGAAATATATCTAACGAATTTTCACCTTTTGATTTTTGTTCTGCATTGTATGCACAGTGATCTGTGGCAATTACGTCTATAAAACCTTTTTTAACACCTTCCCACAAAGCTTCGTTATCTTGACTTTCCCTCAAAGGAGGAGTCATAAGATAAAGTCTAGCTTTAGGACCTTTTAATAATTCCTTAGTTAATAAAAGATAATGGGGTGTGGTTTCGATATACAATTTAAAATCTTCTAATTTCTTGTAATCTTTTACAACCTGATAGCCTTTTTCAGATGAAAGATGTACGATGTATAACGAAGCCTTAGCTTTATGAGCAATCTCACAAATTTCTTTAACAGCCTTTTGTTCAGCTTCGCTTGGCCTTATATCTGGATGGTATTGAACATCTAATTTATTTTCTTTTTGAAATTTGATAATATTTTTTTCAATAATTTCATTATCTTCAGCATGAACAGCTACTATTAAATCATTATCTGAAGCTGCTCTAAATAAAGGTTCCCATTTCTCATGAGACAACATATATATATTTTTGTAGGTGGTGAAAGCTTTTAAACTAGATATTCCAAAATCTTTTATCTCTTTAAGCTGATGATTTTGCTTAAGTGGATTAAAATGGTTGTTAATGACCATGTGAAAATGAAAATCGATCACGGAATCTCTAGTTTCTTCAAATCTTTTTTCTAATCCCTTTATTAAAGAAACATCATCCATATCAGCAAAATCTATGTGTGTTGTTACTCCACCTAAAGCAGCTGATCTACCTCCCCAGTAAAAGTCGTCTATACTTGTGGTACCTCTAGCGTGTAAACTAAAATGCGTATGACTATCTATAATACCAGGGAAAACATACTTCCCACTTGCATCTATTACCTCTTCATCTATATTAGGGTCTAACTTAGCATCTATTTCTTTTATTTTCTCTCCTGCTATTCTAATGTCCTTTTTTTCAGTTTTTGTGGTGGTAACAACAAGACCGTTTTGTATTAACACTTCAATCCTTCCTTTTACGAGTATTTTTGAACGTACAGTTTAGGAATGCATGCATACATTGCAGCAGCCTTAACTAACTCGCTTTTCCAAGTTTTTTCGTTGGGAGCGTGTGCTTGATCTTCATGTCCCGGACCGAATCCAATACACGATATACCATACCTTCCCATTATTGAAACACCGTTGGTGGAAAAAGTCCATTTATCTACCAATGGTTTTTCTTCAAATAAGTTTTGATATGCATCTATGAGAGTTTTACAAGCAGGATGATCTTCCGATAGTACCCAGGCAGGAAAATAAGCTTGTGTGGGATATACTAATCCAGTGTAGGATGGCTTTTCATAAGTGTAAAGTTCCACATCGGCATTGTATTTTGCAGATGAAGGTAAGTTTTTAATCTCTTTTAACGCATCATTCCAATTTTCACCCCATGTCAATCTTCTATCTATAGATATTGAACAACCATCTGCAACCGCACATCTTGAAGGAGAAGAAAAAAAGATTTCAGAAACTGTCAGACTACCTTTTCCTAAGAAATCATCATCTTTTAAACAAGTGTGTAATACTTGGAGCTCTTTTATAACGTCAGCCATTTTATATATAGCGTTGTCTCCTCTTTCCGGAGCTGAACCATGACAACTAATACCATGCGTTGATACTTTAATTTCCATCCGCCCACGTTGGCCTCTATATATATTGCAAGAAGTTGGTTCTGTAATAACAACAAATTCAGGTTTAATTTTATCCTCTTCGATGATATATTGCCAACAGAGTCCATCACAATCTTCTTCTTGAACTGTTCCAGTAATTAATAGGGTATAATCATCAAATAAATCTAAATCTTTGATAATCTTGGCTCCATAAACCATAGAAGCCATCCCGCCTTCTTGATCACTTGCCCCTCTTCCAACTATAATTTCCTCATCTTCGTAACCTTTATGCGGATCGTAATTCCATAAATTTATATCTCCAATACCTACTGTGTCTATATGAGCATCCATAGCTATTAAGTGTTTTCCATTGCCGATGTAACCTAGAATGTTTCCCATAGGATCGATGTCTATTCGATCGAAACCTACTTTTTCCATTTCCTCTTTAATTCGTAAAATAACCTCTTTTTCTTTTCCACTTTCACTCGGAATAGCAATCATGTCCCTAAGAAATCTAGTCATATCTTTTTTGTACTCTTCTGCTTTTGATAGTATTTGTTGGTAATTCATATATTTTAATGAACCCCCCTTTTATTCAATAGTTTACTACTTTTAGAAACTCTAAAAAGTACTTTAAAATGTAATCTATATCTAATTTAGCGCCCCTTCGCCCCGCAGCCCACCCCATATAAGGATAAAGAAACATGGCTTCACCATCTAATTCTTGAAAATAATTTTATTTTTCATATAGATTATTGTGG
Organism: Petrotoga sp. DB-2; assembly: GCF_054051725.1. Taxonomy (NCBI): domain Bacteria; kingdom Thermotogati; phylum Thermotogota; class Thermotogae; order Petrotogales; family Petrotogaceae; genus Petrotoga; species Petrotoga sp. DB-2. The sequence goes on from NZ_JBSVZD010000002.1 coordinate 99,459, forward strand.
TAGATTTATGATAACAAAAAAAATATCGTTCAACTATTAAATAAATTATTAAAAATTATAATCCTTTAATAATTGAGATAATTCTTTTAAATCTGGTTGCAAAGTTAGCGGAGCTCCTACGGCTTTTTCAGCATTTTTAATATCTTTTAGTCCATTCCCAGTAACAACAACCGCAACACTTTCAGTAGGTTTGATTATACCGTTTTCAACAGCTTTTTTTATACCAGCTAACCCTGCCACTCCTGCCGGCTCACCAAAAATGCCGGTATTCTTTCCTAAGATTTTTATCATATTTAATATTTCATCATCTGTAACGTTGATCATATTACCATCGGAATCTTTAACAGCCTTGATAGCTTTTATATAATTTCGAGGTTTTCCAACAGCAATACTATCAGCAATGGTATTTTCTGGAACAGGAACAAGATCTGTACCGTTTTTAAATGCCTGAGTAATTGGTGCACAACCTTCAGATTGCACTCCTAATAACCTCGGTAGTTTATCGATGAATCCTAATTGTTTTAAATCATACATGCCTTTCCAAGCACCTGCTATTGTACACCCATCACCCACAGAGTAAACTAACCAATCAACCATTTGCCAGTTTAATTGTTCAGCGATTTCAATTGAAGAAGTTTTTTTACCTTCAACTAAGTAGGGGTTAATCGCAGCGTTTCTGTTATACCATCCCCACTTATCAATAGCTTCTTGTGAGAGATAAAAAGTTTCTTCATAAGATCCCTTTACTGATAAAACTAAAGCTCCAAAAACCAACAACTGAGTGACCTTTCCGATCGGGGCTCGCGAGGGAACAAAAATAACAGCCTTCATTTCATTTCCCATAGACGCTATGTTCCCCGCCAACGAAGAGGCAGCGTTCCCAGTGGAAGCACAGGCGACGATGTTCATGCCTGCCTCTTGTGCTTTTACAACGGCTATAGCAGACGCTCTATCTTTCAATGAACCTGTTGGATTTAAACCATCATCTTTTATGTAAAGAGTTTCTATACCTAGTAGCTTTGCCATAATATTACTTTTATATAGAGGCGTTCCTCCCACCCTCAAGGGTGGCTTAGGGGTGTTAGGATCTATTGGTAAGAGTGGTGAATATCTCCATATAGATGGATCAGGATTTGCTTTTAAATCTTGCTTATTCCAATCTTTTTTTATCTTTTCGTAATCGTATTCAACATCTAAAATACCTTTTTCTCCACATTTTGGGCAAAGATATTGTGTAGGTGAAGCTTCGTATTTTTCCCCACAAGAAATACAAACCAAATCTTTTACATATTTCAGTTTTCTCCCCTCCAATTTAGCCTAATAATCCCGTTTTTTTGTTAAATTCAATTATTAATTGATCGATTTTATCTGCAATTTCAAAGGCGTTACCCCAATATTCTTCATCGTTGTACCATTGCTCGTTCAATTCTTCTAATTCTTTACCCTGCTGTTCTATCCAAGTATAGTATTTTAAATTGTGTATTCTTTTTTTATCATAATAACTCAGTTCCTGAATAAAGTCTGTTTTTACCCCCATTAGATGCTTCTCAAAATCTACAGCAGCCTGTTGTTCAGAATATTTACCTTTTTGTTCTTGTAACTCTTTAAGCCTAGAATCATATAATTCCATTGAATCAGTGAATACTGTCATCACAACATCTTTATCTGTTAATTCGTAGTATTTGGCAAATTTTATAGCGGAGAGAACATTTGCAATAGAAGAGATTCCTAGTAAAGATAAATTATTTACTACCGATGAAGAGACTCCCTGTTTTCTTAAAAAGTCTTTCCCTTCAGGTTCGTTGAAAAGCCTTATTAAATTCATAGCATCATTGTCATCTATCGCCATGACCATATCGGTATTTTTAACGTTATGAATCCAAGGCACATGTTTATCTCCTATGCCCTCAATTCGATGGGCACCAAATCCGTTGTATAATAAAGTGGGACACTGCAGTGCCTCTGAGACAGCTAATTTACTATTTGGGTACTTAGATTTTAAATATTCTCCTGAACCCAACGTTCCAGAGGATCCTGAAGTGAGTACGGTTCCTGCCAATCTGTCTTTTTCCCCCAGGATTTTTTGTAAGACTTCTTCCATAGCGGGACCTGTAACTACATAATGCCACAAACGATTGCCCATTTCATCGAACTGGTTGAAAATAACCACATTGTCGTGAGTAGACTTTAATTCATTACATTTATCGAATATCTCTTTTACGTTACTTTCACTTCCAGGTGTTCCAATTACTTCCCCTGCAACTTTTGATAACCATTCGAATCTTTCTCTACTCATACCTTCAGGCAATATAGCTATGGATTCACATCCCAAAAGCTGCGCGTCGTATGCACCTCCACGACAATAATTTCCGGTTGAAGGCCAAACGGCTTTTTGAGTAGTAGGATCAAATTGACCGGTTACAAGCCTTGGTACAAGGCACCCAAAGGTGGCACCAACCTTGTGGGAGCCGGTTGGGAACCATTTACCTACCAATGCCACGATTCGAGCTTTAACGCCTGTTAATTCAGATGGTAACTCAAAGTAATTTACATCGCCATATAAACCACCTTTTGGAACCGGTTCGTTTTTCCATGTAATTCTAAATAAGTTGTATGAATTAACATCCCATAAACCTATATTTTTTAACCTTTGTTTGATTTTTTCGGGAATTAAGCCGGGATCTCTCATTTGTGCAAAGGTTGGTATAATAATATTATTTTCTTTAGCCCTTTCTATCGCTTTTTCGAGCACATTTTTGTTAACAGTTAAATCTATCATCTTATTCCTCCTAAGTTTTTAAATATTTTTTAGATATGTTCTCATACTAGGGATCGAAACAGCTTCACCTTGATACACTTTTAAGATCAAAACCTTTTTTCTTCATTAACCTAATATTATACATCTTTTTGACCAAATAATTAAAACTTGATTTTCGTTGATAATTCAACTTAATCTTTCTTAGTTGTCTATAAAGATCAATAAACGGGATTAATCATAAATAATCAAATTTATTCATAAGTGGCAATAAGTAAACTTAAGCCTTGTACTCATTCTTTTCTTTTTTTTGTTCTGGCATGATGAGGTTTAAAATAAAAGCCGTCAAAGCGCCAACAGTAATGTTAGATGAAAAAATGACAGCTAACCATTCAGGAAGCCGATTCACTATATCAGGCCTATAACTGACTCCTAATCCTAAAGCTAAAGAAAGCGCTAAGATAAACATTTTTCTATCGTCTATTCCGCCTTTTACCGCAATTTTCATACCCGCCATAGCAACCATACCAAAAAGAGCTATAGTTGCTCCTCCTAAGACAGGTGCAGGCATAACGCTCACTAGAGCACCTATTTTTGGAAAGATACCGAGTAATATCAAAATAATTGCCACACCATACCCAACGACTCGGCTTGCGATCTTGCTTAGTTGGATAACTCCAGTATTTTGACTAAAGCTTGTATTAGGAAGAGTGTTGAAAACAGCTGCTAAAGCACTGCCTACACCATCCCACAAAACTCCTCTTTTTAATCTTTCTTCATGTACTTCACCTTCGATTGGTTCACCACTTACTTCAGCAATAGCTGTTTGATCACCAATTGTTTCAATTGTTGTAATAATATATGCTAAAATCCAAGGAATAATAAGTTTCCAATTAAATGATAACCCATATTTAAAAGGAACCGGAACGGTTATCCATCCGGCTTCTACAATAGGGGTAAAATCTACCATACCCAACGGTATTGCAACGAGATATCCTGCCATTAAACCAATTGCTACGGCTGCTGCTTTTATGATACCTTTTCCGTATACATTTGCAATTATGATAATTATTAATACAAACAAAGCAATGGATAAATTTTGAATATTCCCAAAATCGCTTGCTCCTGCACCTCCTCCGATATCCGTTATGGCGGCTTCTATCAAGCCAAAGCCTATTAACATAACAACGGTACCAGACACCAGTGGAGGAAAAATCTTTCGGGTTTGAGCTAAAAACCTACTCAAAATCATCTCAACAGGCGAAGTAACAAGAGCCATCCCTAGAACTAAAGGTAACCCTCCAACATTTGCTGCGACAATCGCCATCGGAACAAAAGTAAAACTCGTTCCTTCAACTACCAATAGCCCACTTCCTAAAGGCCCAATTCGTTTTACTTGGATGAAAGTAGTTACCCCTGAGATAATTAATGCCATGCTTACAAAATATCCTGTCTCTAATGGATCTAGACCCGCTGCACCTGCAATTATCAATGGTGGAGTCACAATACTGACAAACATTGCTAACATGTGCTGAATACTCAGAACAACCGTCTCATAAAACGGAGGTCTATCTTCAAGTTTGTATAAAACTTCTGTTTCCCTTTCTTCTTCCACGGTCTTTGTTGCGCTATCTCCCATTAATAATCACCCCTCGTATAACATGTATGGATATGATTTTTAATTAAACTTTAACTTTTATTATACTTTAATTTTGCTTTATTCGCAAGTAAAGTTTTTTATAGTTTAACGGGTTTAATCGTTTTTATTTACTGTTATTTTTTTGTAATTCCCCATAATCTGATATATTTAACTTAACGTATAAATTATGATATAATCTCAATATAGATTGAGAAGTAATTGTGCAGTTTTTAAAAAAGGTTGAGTTGTTCAACTTTTTAAGGTGTATATTGTTTAATTTTGATCAAAAAGGAGGACATTTACAATGTTTAACTTTTTTAAAAGAAATAAGTCAGACATTTCTAAAACCACGGATAAACAAGTTTTTTACGATGAAAAAAATGCATTAGTCATATATTTCAAATGTTCAAAATGTGGAGAGAAATTTAGGAGTTATCTTAGGAAAGGCTACGATTTTATTACGGATTACGATACAGGAGAGTACAAAATAAATAAAGAATATATCGGTTCAAATTGTTTTAACAGAATACACCTTTCTGCCACATTTGATAGGAATTATAAATTAAAAGAATACACTTTAGAAAACGGGGAAGTTATTAATAAAGAAGAATGGGAGGAAAAAAGCTAATGCCTAGAACAAAAGGTGAAAAAGATACTAACGTAAATTTATTTGAATATCGACCCGTCAGACCATTCATACAGATACCAGAAAAGGTACTTATGTATATTTTGCAACTAACCCCGTCGTCTTTTGCAAAGGTATATTTATACTTGTACAACATGAGCTACGGACTTGGGTACGATCATACAGTTACCCATACCAGTGTGCGCGAAATAGCTTCAAATTTGAATATTAGTATTGGAAGAACGCAAAATGCAATTACTTATTTTAAAAAAATTAAAGCAATAGAAAAAATAGAATCAAGAGCGGTAATTGGAACAAAATACAAAGTAAACGTACCTGAATATTCTTCTTCTTTTAACAACTGGTACTTCACTGCCCCCAATAAAGTTAGATACATAATGATGAAAGAGAAATTGCTTACTTCGGAGAAGTTGGTTACTTCCAAAATCAAACGCTATAAATCTGTTAAAAAATCTTTGGAATTGGGTTTGTTTGATGATCTTGAAGAGTAGGTAATTACAATGTATGACAAATTGTTGAGTTTAATCCTTTCTCAAAATAATTCCTTTTTATTGGATTACGCAAAGAAGAATAATATTAATAGAATAGTAGGTACAGTTCTTTATTCAAAGGATAACATAGTTATAATAGGTGTTAAAGATTTTCTTTTCCTACTAGAAAATCAAAGCAATCAACATTTTAAAACAGGTATTAGGGTAAATTTAAATTTTTTAAAATCACAAAAAAAAACAAATAATATAGATGGTCCAATTAAGATGAAATATTTGGGTGAGTCATCAAAAGATGGCTTTAAACTAAGTTTGAAATTCCCAAACTTTAAAGATATCGATGCTATTAATCTTAAATCTCCTAACATCACCGAATCACAAAATTTTAAAGCATCAATATGGCTCTCGGAATTTTCTCGAACCCTAAATGGACAATTGAAAAACTTAAAATTTGATAATTTGGAAACCCGCGAGATAACTTCCTTTAAAAAACTAACTGAGAAGATAGTAGCTGCACTTCTAAAATCTTTTAAAGATACCTTAAACTCCGTCTTATCTCCCTCTCATTCTGCCAATAAAATCGTAGATATGATAAGAGCATATATTTCTAAAAGGAATAATCCGGATTTTTTCTCTAAAAACGAGATAAGGCTAATGAAAGAATTATTAACCTTGCAAGAGAAAGATAAGAATATCTTGCTTAATAAAAATGAATCCCAAATTATCAAAAAAAATAATATAGTGGATAAAACATTAAGTTCTTACTTAACTATCAAAAATCTAAGCTTAGAAACAAAAACGCCACTGATGTTTTTTTCGATCTTTGGGATGCCCATATTTTTTACCATTGATAGAGAATATCAAAATAATTCAAAAAGTTATCAGAATAAGACAATGAACCAAAAGTTAAATTTAATCCTTTTGACCAATAACTTTGGGGTTGTAGATGCACATATACAGAGTTTTGAGAAGGAAATTTATATAAGTTTCGAATTGGAGAATAACTCTGAGTATTTTAAATTAAAAACGCAGTATCTCATAAAAAAATTGGAAAAGAAAGATTATCAGGTAAAAAGAATTGATTTTGTATGATAAAAATAATTTCGTTCAAGTATTATAATAAATATATTTATTTAAAAAAACCGGTGGTTTCTTACTTCACCGGTTTTTTAATGAACTATTTTAATTTAAATATACACTACTTTTTAATTGAATAAAAGGCATTCAATCCTCTATATTGCGCTGTTGCACCAAGTTCTTCTTCGATTCTTAACAATTGATTATATTTTGCTATCCTGTCGGTTCTCGAGAGTGAGCCAGTCTTAATAAAGCCTGCATTTACAGCTACTACCAAATCGGCAATGAAGGTATCTTCCGTTTCTCCAGAACGATGAGATACAACGGCAGTCATATTATTTTTGTAGGCTAATTCAATGGCATCGAGAGTCTCTGTTACACTCCCTATTTGATTCAATTTGATCAAAATAGAGTTTGTAGCTTTTAAATCTATACCTTTTTGCAATCTTTTAACATTAGTAACGTATAAGTCATCACCAACTATTTGTACCCTGTCTCCCACCTTTGCAGTGAATTCAGAGTAACCTTCCCAGTCCTCTTGATCGAAAGGATCTTCTAATGATTTGATAGGATATTTATCAATTAATGATATATAATAATCTGCTAATTCAGAGGCACTCATTTCTTTTCCATCAACAGAGTATTTCTTTGTCTCTTCATTGTAAAACTCGGAAGCAGCCGCATCCATAGCGATGAAGATTTGTTTACCAGGTTCGTAACCAGCGGCTTGTATGGCTCTAATAATATATTTTATAGCTTCTTCATTCGAACTTAAATTTGGAGCAAAACCACCTTCATCTCCAACAGAAGTTATGTGCCCTTCTTTTTTCAAAATATTTTTTAAATTATGGAAGACTTCGGCTCCTGCCCTCAAAGCGTCTTTAAATGAATTAAATCCAGCGGGCATAATCATGAACTCTTGAATATCTAAATTATTATCAGCGTGTTGTCCACCGTTTACTATATTCATCATTGGTACGGGTAAAACTTTGGCGTTCACTCCACCTAAATACTTATAAAGAGGGAGCCCTAAGGAGTTTGCTGCAGCTCTCGCCACCGCCATAGAAACAGCTAATATTGCATTAGCGCCAAGATTTTCTTTGTTTTCTGTTCCATCTAAGTCCAACATCACTCTATCTACGTTAACTTGATCAAAGGCGTTCAATCCAACGACTTCTTGCTCAATAATGTTGTTTACGTTGTTCACCGCTTTAGTAACACCTTTTCCCAGGTAATAATCTTTATTACCATCTCTCAATTCCAAAGCTTCAAATTTACCTGTTGAAGCACCTGAAGGAACAATAGCTGAGCCCGTTACACCTGTAGATAAAGTAACCTCTGCTTCAACGGTTGGATTTCCCCTTGAATCTAATACCTCTCTCGCTTTTACTGATACTATTTCATCATAAAACTTTTCCATCAAAGAACACCTCCAGAAATTTATCTTTTTATATTTTTGTTCAAATCTCGAATATAACTCGGGCTTAAATGAGAATTTGTTAGTAGTTGACTTTAGTGCCTATATTCTCTCCTTCTATAGCTTTAAGCAAGTTCCCTTCTTTGAAAAAATTAATAATCAATATGGAAAGATTATTTTTTTCACATATTGAAAAAGCCTCTGTATCCATTACTTTTATTTGCTCTTTAATTGCTTGTTCATATGTTATGATATCATATTTTTTGGCATCTTCGAATAATTTTGGATCTTTATCGTATATTCCATCCACCTTGGTGGCTTTAACAAGTATATCTGCATTCATTTCTATCGCTCTCAATGCGGCAGCAGTATCCGTAGTGAACAAAGGGTTGGAAGTTCCGCCACCAAATAAGACAATATACCCAGCTTCAAAATACTGTTCAATAAAATCATATTTAAGTGGCATTACAGAAGGCAAATTAACAATCGGGGAAACTACTATACTTTTTATACCATTCTTTTCGAAAACATTTTTAAGATAGAGTGAATTTATGACAGTGCCCAACATCCCTAATTGATCTGCCATTTGAATTCGGAAATCTTTCAGCTCTTTTCCCCTAAAAATGTTGCCAGCTCCTATGACGATCCCCAATTTAATATTTAAACTATGGATTTTCTGGATCTCGTTCACCAGATATGTTAACATTTTCTCAGAAAATCCTTTTCCCCCTTCACCACTCAAAGCTTCCCCACTTAATTTTAGTAATACTCTTTTGTACATAGGGCCTCCTTTTAAATACGAGAATGCAGTTTTATAGTTAAAAGAAAAAGTTTCTACTCTATAAATAAAGCAAAAAGGCGGAAAACTCCACCTTTTTATTATTCGCCAACTGCAAATCTAGCAAATTTATCTACCGTTATATTTTCTCCTACTTTAGCTATCGTAGAATTAATGATGTCTTTGATACTTTCCCCTTCACCAAAAACATATTCCTGTTCAAGAAGACAATTTTCGCTGTAGAATTTTTCCAATTTATTTTCTACAATCTTTTCCTTAATATTTTCAGGCTTGCTGGAATCGTTTAACTCTTCTAAGTAAATTTCTTTTTCTTTATCGACAACTTCTTGAGGTACATCTTCCCTTGAAATCCATTTTGGATTCATTGATGCAATTTGAAGAGAAATCTTCTTAGCTAAATCGTGGAAATCCTCAGTCCTAGCTACAAAATCGGTTTCACATCCTAATAATAAAAGAACACCGATTTTTTCATTATGATGAATATAAGAATAAACTATACCTTCGTTGGTGACTCTTCCAGCTTTCTTTGCAGCTTTTATAGCACCTTTCTTTCTTAAAATTTCAACGGCTTTATCTATATCCCCGTTAGCCTCTACTAAAGCATTTTTACAATCCAACATTCCCGCTCCTGTTGAAGTTCTAAGATTCTTTATCTTTTCAATTGATACATCCATTTAAAATACCTCCTAATACTTATTATTACTGATTTTAAAAAAATAAAACCTTATGTTAACACCACCTTCGCCCAACTCCCCACCCATAACGATCGATAAAACCACTGTATTTTAACACAATTAATTGAATATTAAAATAAGAAAATTATTGTTTTATTACTATTTTTTTAATAGTTTTTCTTGTAATTTTGATTCGACGAATTTAGAAACCCATTTACTGACATCTCCATTGTAAGATGCGATTTCTTTGATCATAGACGAAGAAATGTAAGAAAAATCAGTATCAGCCATCAGAAAGAAAATCTCTAACTCCCGAAAAAGCATATGATTAGCGTTTGCCATTTGGAGTTCATACTCATAATCACTGACCGCCCTTAAACCTCTTATTAAATTATAAATTTTTTTTTCTTTTAAATAATTTACCAACAAACCATCAAAAGATTCAACAATAACATTTGGTATACCCTCTAAATCCTTTTTTACCATTTCAATCCTTTCTTGTAGGGAAAAAAGATACTTTTTGTTGGGATTATTCACAACAACAACATAAAGTTTGTCAAACCTTTCACTCGCTCTTTTCACTATATTAACGTGTCCATAGGTTATTGGATCGAAACTCCCTGGATATGCTGCGTCCCTGATTCCCATTATCAAATTTCCCCCATTTCAATAAATATTGATTACACCAGAAGCTAAAACAACACCGCTTTCATCATAAATTGTTGCAAATTGACCAGGTGTAACGGCAAATATAGGTTCTTTAAAATTTACTTTTAAAGTATGATCATCGGTCTTTTTAACAACTGCGGGCTTTTCTTCACTTTTTTTACGAACTCTACAAAATCCTTCTATTTCTTTGAAATCTACAAAAAAGTTGACGTTTTGTACAATAAGTTCTTTAGAATACATTTCTTCAGTAGGTGCAACTATAAGAACATTCTTTTGAGGAAGTATTTTATATACATGTAATTTCACATTTGCGTTTTTATAGTAGCTTATCCCGGTACGTTGACCAATAGTGTAATTCATGTATCCAGTGTGAGTTCCTATTTCGTTTCCTTCTAAATCGTAAACTTTTCCTTCTTCAGGATTAACTCCATATTCTTTCAGAAATCTTCTATAATCGTTATCAGGAATAAAACACAATTCTTGACTGTCAGGTTTATTTGCTACGCTTAACCCTATTTTTTTTGCTATATCCCTGATTTCAACTTTATACATATTTCCCAATGGAAAGTGCAATTTGGGAAGAGTATTTCTGCCTATGTACGATAGAAAGTATGATTGATCTTTGTATTGGTCAACGCCTTTTTTAATAACATAGGTAGAGTACTTTTCAGAATACTCTCTCATTAAATAGTGACCACTGGAAACAAAATCTGCACCGTAGCTATGAGCTATCTCTAAAGCTTTCCCAAACTTAAAAAACCTGTTGCATAACATGCAAGGATTAGGTGTTTTACCTTCTTTGTAGGTATTTATAAAATAATTGATTATTTTTTCTTTAAATTCCTTTTTTATATCAACGATCTGAAAATCATCGAGATCTAACTTATTTGCAATTTTTAAGGCATCTTGTGTATCTGAAGGACTACAACAAACTTTCTTTTTTTCAGGGATCATTGAAAAAACAATATCGCTCACCGTTTTGAAATGAAGCCCTATAACTTGATAATTTTGTTCTTTCAAAAGATAGGCAGCAACAGAGCTATCTACCCCACCACTCATAAGCATTAATACTTTTTTATTAAACATTTATTTTTTTTAATCTACCTCCTACATTTTCTGAGATCTTAATCTGTGCAATTTTTCTTCCGTAATCAATTATATCTTGCAAAGTCATTTTATTCAGCTCTAACATGATAGAATTATTAACCCTTTTCCATACAAATTCAACGGCACACTCTATTTCCAACGAACATTCTCCAACAATACAATCAAAAGATTGAAGGGGTTTATCTAAAACTTGAATAATTTCACTTAACCGTAAATCTTCTGGATTTTTAGCCAAAGCATATCCACCAAATTTACCTCTAACAGATTTTACAATTCCTGCATCACGTAATTCTATAAAGATTTTTTCAAGAAAATCTTTTGGTATGTTTTGCCTTTCAGACAATTCACTAATAGGTACTTTTTCTTTTCCTTCATCTTCGGTTAATACGGCTAATTCAAACAAAGCTCTTAAAGCATAACTGCTTTTGACAGTAAGCGACATTATTTATTCCTCCTTTTAAAATAAACGTTTCATCGTTGTTCAATAATAAATTAAAGCTTCATAGAAATACATCAAATAAACTTCTTAAACATTACACCTCTATACATCTGATTTTCTACCAACAACGTAAACAGTTAAATTCTGTAAACTATTATTAGCTAACCTTACATCATTTACATATATATCAATTTTATTTCCCAAAACTTTGGCTCCTGTATCTTGAACTTCAAAATACCCATTATTTGGAAGATCTGACAATTCAGGTATGTATACTATCGTTCCTAAAGGTAGGACATCGGGATCTGCTGCAATTGTTTTGTAGGGTGTTGGCTTTTCTCCAGACCTTGTTAACCTAAAAGTTGGAGAATAAACAAGTTTGTCATCCCATTCTGTATAGTAAGTTGCCTGGAATTCTCCAATCATATTGTAAAAAAGTTTCAAAGGGTCTCTTGGCTCTCCGTTCTTCCATAATTCAACTGTAACAATACTACCTGCTTGAGCAATTCCTAACGATGTATTCGAATCAACCCATTTACCTTCATCAACATACGGTGTTTTTAAATTCCCTATGACACTTATAATAGCATTTCCGTGATCCACTTTTATATACCAATTGTTGTTCGATAATTTTCCAGTCTCAATTACTCTTCCAGGCATGACAGGATAAACTTGTTCGGTTTGAACCAAAACTCCTATCCCGCTTGAAACTCCAGCAGCATTCCTTTCTCCAAACCTTACAACAACATTTTTATAATTGGCAGGTGAAGTTTTAGGAAAAGGCCATCTTATATACTCTTCAATATTATTCACCGGTATGATTAATTCTTGCCCTACTTTAATATTCGTGGATTGTAAATTATTGGCTTGCAAAATAATTTGAACACCATTGTTTCCTAATTTAAAGGCATTTGAAATGCTTATTAGAGTATCCCCCGACTTAACTTGATACCTAACTTCGTTTGAATTCTCAAATAAATAATTAGCCTCGGCTTCTCCTACAGAGCTATAAAGTTGATCGATCTTCATTTCAATATTTTGTATTTGACCAAGGTATTTCTCGTTTAATGAATTTGGTGGTTGAGTGATAACCTTTTGAAGCTCATATTTTATATTGTCTACTTCCTTATCTAAAGAAGCAACCATATTTTCTAAAGATTTTACGTTCAAAATATCTTCACTCTGGTTTTTATAATAAAATTTAGATACGGTCTCTTCCGTTTTATAATCTACTATGTTTTCCACATATTTTTCTAAATTAAGTTTGTCTACCTCTTGTTGAACGAGTTCTTTTATATTACCGTTTTCCAAAAAGTAAAACTCAGAGTTTTTAAAACTTTGTTCTAAACTATTAACCTTTTCCGTTAATGAATTCACACTATCTAAAAGGATCTTTTGATCATTTTTGGGAATATTGTTCACAACATTCTGTAATTCTGTAATTTGAATTTCCAATTGCGATACTCTTTGATTTAAATCAGTGTTTATAGTATTATTAACATTTTTTTGAGACACATTGTTAATTTGATCCTCTAAACTTTGCACCCTTTGATCTAAATCTAGTAGTTTATCAATAGATTCAGAACTCCGCCCTTCATACAGATAATTTTCCAAGGTTACTACCCTGCTATCAATATTGGTATACTGATCTTTTAAACTTTTTGTCATATCATAAGCATAACTGTTATTCTTTGAAATTTGATAAATTTCGTCAGATAAGGTATTAAGTTTTTCTTCCATTTGAGTTAAACGCTCATCCAATTCATCCAATTGATTTTGAATTAACTCTAAGTTCTCGCTTGGCAAAGTGGTTTCTTGAGAGGTTGGTTGAAAAACTGTACACCCAGATAGAAAAAATACCAGACCTAACAGAAAAATCCAAAATAATTTCCTCACTTTAATTCACCCCTTAGAAATTTTGCAGCCTTTAAATACGGATTTGCAGGATTATTATAATTTTTTAATAAATAATCAAACAACTTCGCCGCTTCTTTTCTATTATTCAATCTATAATTTATATAGCCTAGATAAAACAGCGAAAATATATAATCTTCTTCTGAAAATGTTTCATAGTTCTTTTCAATTATCTTTCCACAATAGTAAAGTATTCCTAACTCTTTTTCTTCTTCATTTTGTTCCCGGTAGTACCAAGCAAATTTTACTAGAATTTTTACTACTTCACTAGGCAGCCCCAAAATAGCATAAATATTGGCTGCTATCATAAGTTGAATTGCATAATATTCATGAGATTTTGAAGAAGAATTATCTACTTCTGGAAGGGATAGTTTATTTATATTATTTAAAAACTGTTTAACTTCTTCGATGTTTTGAGAATTTAAGTATTCATATATATAATCTTTATCTTTTTCCTGAAAAGTAAAATAGCAATGAGGACAAGTAACTAAAGAATAGAGAGATACATTAATATCTCTGTATTCAGGTTTCAAATCTAAATCATAAGAACTTACTTTTATAGACGTTGAAGCTACTTTATCAAATGAAAATTCTTTTTGACATATTGGGCAAACTGCAAAATCTCTAATAAAATCTTTCATTCTACTTCATCAACACCTAGTAAAGCATCACAGTAGGATAACGGATCAAAGATTTGTATATCGTCTTCTTTTTCCCCAAATCCTACTAGCTTTATTGGAATATTGAGTTCATGGTTTATAGCGAAAGCTATTCCCCCTTTGGCGGTTCCATCCAGTTTAGTCACGACTATACCCGTTATATCTATAGCTTCTTTAAAAGCCTTTGCTTGAGAAATACCATTTTGGCCGGTCGTTCCATCAAGAACCAACAATGTTTCATGAGGAGCTCCTGGAACTTCCCTTTCAACCACACGCCTTATTTTTTTCAATTCATCCATTAAATTGCTTTTTGTATGCAAACGTCCTGCAGTATCTATTAACACTACATCTTTACCTCTTGATTTTGCGTGCGTTATTGCATCGTACACCACGGCTGCGGCATCTGAACCTTTTTGGTGAGCTATTACAGTGGTATTTAACCTATTACCCCACTCTTTAAGCTGCTCAATTGCAGCAGCCCTAAATGTATCCGCGGCAGCTAAAACAACTTCTTTACCTTGGCTAGAATACATCTTTGCTAACTTAGCAGCAGTTGTAGTTTTACCGCTACCGTTTACTCCAACAATTAATATTACATAAGGTTTTTGCTGAAAGTCGTTAACTACTTCGTCTTTCTGTAAATTTTCCACTAAAATATCTCTCAATAATAAAAGGGGATCATTGTAAGAATTATCAGCTTTATATCTACTTTTTAACTCTTCCAAAATTTCATGGGAAACTTCAACACCCATATCAGACATTATTAAAATCTCTTCTAATTCTTCCAATACATCATCGTCAAGAACTTTACCTGAAAAAATAGTTTTGATATTTTTAAATATGGTATTTCTCGCTTTACTCAAACCATTTTTGAACTTTTCAAAAATTCCCATTAATATGCCTCCATTATATCAATCTAAGGTTAATTTAGATTATACAATATTTTATCTTGTTTTAATAATAATAGGTAATTTGCTGATTACAAAGAAGTATTGTATAGAAACAATTTCGTTAGTTATTAAATCAGTCCCATATAAAGTAAAATCTACTGGTATTTTTCCATATCTATCTTCCAAATTCAATATGGTAATGTATTCATCTTTATCTCCACTCCATTTGATCATTATTATACCCTCAGATAACTCTCGAATAGAAAATTGGTCACAGGTTGATTTAATCTCTTTGGTCATGTTAACAATCTTCTTAAAGAAGCTTAAAAATTCATAATCACCTTTGTCCCACTTAATCGGATCCTTTTCGAAAAGGTTAGGTAGTTTTTCCATCATTAATTCTTGTCCAGCATATATTAAAGAAGCTCCTGGCAAAAGATTATAGAAAACAGTCCAATTTTTGATCTTGTTTTTCCCTTCTAAAACTGATGCTATTCTTGGATTATCATGATTTTCTAAAAAACGCATCTTAATAGAATTTTTTGGAAATATTGTATTCTGCAAAAAAACATGATCAAAATAATGATTCAAATCTTTCTCCCCAGAAAAATAACTTTTTAGATAATAGAAGCCATCATAATCGTATGTAAGATCAAAGCTTTGATATACCTCTGAATCTGAATGAACATTGTACCCTCTAGTTCTGAGATCATGAATAAATTTTGGATCAAGAGTTTCTGCCAACCAAATAACTTCCTTTTTTTGGTTCAATCGTTCTCTAGCTTTTTTCCAGAACTCTAAAGGTACAAGTGGTGCTACATCACATCTAAAAGCATCGACGCCAAGATCAACCCAGCTATCTAAAACTT
Source organism: Petrotoga sp. DB-2 (assembly GCF_054051725.1). Taxonomy (NCBI): domain Bacteria; kingdom Thermotogati; phylum Thermotogota; class Thermotogae; order Petrotogales; family Petrotogaceae; genus Petrotoga; species Petrotoga sp. DB-2. The sequence goes on from NZ_JBSVZD010000002.1 coordinate 115,501, forward strand.
TTATTAGATAGTCCCATAAATCCTTATTCTCATAATCCAAATCGTAAACATCCATCCAATCTTCAACTTTTCTGGTTAATTTTCCGTTTTCATCTTTCACAAACCATTCTGGATGTGTTTCAACCAGCTTTGAATCCAAAGAGGTATGATTGAAAACAATATCGATCATTATTTTTAATCCGTTATCATGTGCCTTGTCTATCAATCTTTTAAAATCCCTCTTATTTCCAATTTCTTTAGATATTTCTTCGTAATCTTTTATCGAATAAGGACTTCCATGAGTACCTTTTCTACCAACTTTCCCAATAGGATAAAAAGGCATAAACCACAGTATATCTGTCCCCAAAGCCTTAATGCGTTCAATATCGTTGTATATATCATTAAAGGTTCCAGCATTTCCATAATTTCTAACAAAAACTTCATAAATTACAGAACTTTTTAACCAACTAGGTGAGTCTATTGCCACGATTGGACCTCCTCAAAGTGTAATTTTTCTTTGAATTGCAATAAATATTATATCATCGATTATATCAAATACCTACCCCTTTTTTTAAAATTTTTATATTAAAACCTTTAGTTTAATTTTTTTATTTAGAAAATCAAAATTTTTGCATTGAAACTTGACATTTTTAAAGTTTTATGTTATAATTTTTTCAAAATAACGTGAGAGTCTATCAAAATATCATCAAAAACATAAAAAATAATAGGAGGTCCTAATATGTCAAAATACCGTTTATCCAAATGCCCGGTATGTGGGGGTAAGTTAAATATCATAAAATATCGATGTGAAGAATGCGGAACTGAAATATCTGGCAATTTCGAATTAGAAGAATTTGCTCAATTAACAAACCAACAATTAAATTTTTTGAAGATTTTTATTAAGGTTAGAGGAAATTTATCGGAATTACAAAAAGAACTTGGTATCTCTTATCCTACAGCAAAAGCAAGATTAGAAGAAGTTGCCACAGCAATGGGGTACGAGTCTGAAAACATTGAAAGTAGAGAAAAAACCCTTGAAATTCTTGAAAAAATTGAAAAAGGAGAAATTACCCCTGAAGAAGCAAAAGAATTATTAAAAAAGTACAAAAAATAAAAAGGAGTGATTTTGAATGCAAAAGATTGATTTGAATGATGTAAAAGTTATTAAAATAAAGGCCAAAAATTTTCACGGAAGAATAAAAATTTGCCACAGTGAAATAACATATCTCGAATACGGAGATCAAGATATTAACGTCCGGACTGCTTGGAATTCAGATCGTACAAGCGTATCAATCGACATTGATTATGAAAAAGGTGATTTCTTATCAAAATTTTTTTCTTTCTCTAAAATGTTCCATGAAGTACCTATTAATTTGTACATAGGTGATCAAGTTAACGATATAACGTTAGACTTATCCTCAGCTGATATAGAAACGGACTTGGATTCTACCAACTTATATAATTTAGCGATCAAAACACGATCAGGAGATGTAGATATTATTGGATCTAATCAAACTAAAACTTTGAAATCTTTAAGGGTGGATACTGGGTCTGGGGATGTGAGTATCGACTTAAATAACAGTGAGATGGATGAATTGATTTTAAAAGGAGCTTCTGGAGATTTTGAAATTCACAACGTAAATATATCATATGGTGATTTTAGCATGGCTAGTGGCGATGTTCTAGTTCAAAACTCTAAAATTGTAAATCTTAAGTTAAGTGTGGCTTCCGGTGATGTCTCAATAAAAAATTCTATCGTGAAAGTAGCAAACTTTAAATCAGCTAGTGGTGATATTTTTGTAGATTCTCTAAGTGAAGATTTTTATTGTACGGTAAACACTGCTTCCGGAGATATAAATCTAATAGTTCAAGGAAGAGAGAAAATCTATTTAGAAGCTCCAATACATAGATATTCTTCATCTATAAGATCAAACGTCGATTTAGTTCAAAGTAGTGATTCTTCTACTATGCCCAAAAAAAGAGTTTTAAAAATTAATGTAATGAGTGGAGATATTAGTATCAAAGGTGTAGAACTTCATGAGAAAATCATAGAAGAAGTGGAGAAAGAAGAAAGCAAAGATATTTCCAAAGGCGACGAATTCTTAACCATTGAAGAAAAAAAGATATTGTCTTTATTAAAAGAGGGAAAGATTTCTCGATCTTTTGCGATAGAACTTTTAAAAGAGTTGGGATACTCTGAAGAGCTTGCAGAAAAATTTTTAAAGGACAGGGGGGAGTAATTATGCAAGGAAGATTAATACTGATCGCGCTAGGTATTTTAATAGTTTTATCAGTCATTTTCAACGAATTCTTAGTTAGTTTTAACTTGTTAGAATTCTTTTTTACATTGATTTTTCTTGGATACGGACTAACCTTTTTCAAAAAAAGAAACGTAGGAACTTTAGGAAGTCTAATATTTGGAATAATACTGTTGCTAGACACATTTGAGTTGTTCCCCACTTCACTAAATTTTTGGGAATTGGTTCTATTGATGATCGCATCTTATATTATTGCTGCTGGATTTAAAGGGCTGTTCCATATAAGAAAGCCCCACTTAAAGATTAACAAATCGATAATATCTGAAAATCTTCCTCCTAAATTTATAGGTGACACACTTGATTTATCAACAGATGTAGATTGGAGCTCTGTAACTATTGACTCTTCTAAGATAGAGACACCTGTAAAAGTAAAAGCTGTGATTGATAATGATATATATTCTTTTAAGAAAGAATATGACTCTTCTAAAGTCGATATTTTGAACAAGCTGAAAGTATCCAACGTAAAAGTACCTGAACGAGCAAAGATAACTGTATATTTAAACGAAAATATTAATTACAATTATCAAGCAAAATTGAACATTAGCGTAGCCTTTTTTGATCTGAGACAAATTAAAACACGAGAAGTAAGAATAAAATCTACCGCATCTAAAATCACTTTGATACCATCTCAAAAGGATAATACCACAGTTGACGTAGACTCTGAAGTTTCAGCAATAAATATAAAATTGCCAGGGGATGTCGCTTTAGTATTGAATCACATTGGAGATTTGAGCTTCAAAAATGTTGAACGAATGTATCAAAGAGAAGATGGAACTTATGTTTCTGATAATTTCTCGGAAGCATCTTACACTTGTTATCTGAACATTTCCTCTGAGATTTCGCGTCTAAATATAGAATTTATATAATTAATCTTTATTTCTATACAAATTCATATAAAATTTAAATAAATCAGGTAATTTTTTGAATCGATGGGGCTCTTCAAACATTCTATACAACCATTCTAATCCAAGCTTTTGAAAGAAAAGAGGAGCCCTTCTTGTAACACCAGCAAATACGTCAAAGCTACCACCAACTCCCATCATAAGCTTTGCTTGTAACGTTTCATAGTTTCGGAAAATAAAGGATTCCTGTTTTGGAATTCCCATCCCCACAAAAAGGAGATCTGTTTTACTATCATTAATTTTTCGAACAACCTCTCGTTCAGCACTTATATCAAAATACCCATGATGAAATCCAACAATATTTACGTTGAACATTTTCTCAATTATTTGAGCAGCTTGTCCAACCACTCTCTCTTCTGACCCAAGCAAAAATATTCTATAATTATTTATTTCAGACAATTCTAATAAATATTTCATTGTATCTATACCGGGGCATCTTTCCGTCTCAATTCCTTTCTTTTTGAGTAATTTAACTATTCCCACCCCATCAGGAATGGAAAAAGAAGCTTTACTAATGGCTTTAGAATATTCGTTACCCTTTAAATATTCCACATACATCAACGCATTTAAAGTAACTATCCAAAGCTTCTCTTTTCCTATTTGGTCTTCGATAAAAGAATAAATGTCATCTTGACTGCCATAAACCATCGGGATATCTTTCAAAAGAAACCGTCCAACCAATATATTCACCTCTAGTAACTGCTTCGAATCGAAATATTGTATCACAATTAAATTGAAATTTCCATAAATAATTATACAAATAAAAGGTTGAATTAAGAAAAATGTTTACACTATAAAAACAAAAATTGACGTTTAATTAACCAAATTCCTTATCTTTCATTGTATAATACTTTGAACTTTGATGATAAAACTTCTCAAATTAGGAGGAAGGATCATGGAAAAAACTTTACTTAGCCAAGACAAAAATGTTAAGAAATACCTCATCAAATTTTCTAAAGATGAAATTGAAAAAATTGAAGATCAAATCGTTCGAGAAATTAATCAACATTACACCTTTGAAGGATTTAGAAAAGGTAAGGTCCCCAAACAGGTTATTAAGTTGCGCTTAGGTTCTGATTTCAATAATATGTTATTAGAAGAAGCGGAACATGAGCTGGATCACAAAATCAGAGAAGAAGAAAAGTTGCTTTTCCCAATTATTGTTGAATCAAGAGCTCAAGATGAAGAACACATAGAATTCGAGGTTTTACTTCACACCTATCCTGAAATTGTAAAAACAGAATTTGAAAATATTACGGTTAAAATCCCTGAATCTAAAGAAGTGGTTGAGGACTTTGTACAAAGAAGATTGAATGATTTACTGGAGAGCAACGCAATATTAGATCCCAAAGAAGAACCCATACAGTACGGAGATTATGTAAGAATTAATTATGATTTAGTAGATGAAAACGGTGAAGTGATCAAATCTGATGAAGAAGAGGAAATAATAGTTAGAGAAGATGATGAAAGAGAACTCGTTAAAAAACTCATAGGAAAAACTACTGGTGAGGAATTTGAATTAGAAAAAGAAGATCAAGACAAAAAATTGATTCAAAAAGTTCGAATCGCACAAGTTTATACAAGAAAACTTCCTGAACTGAACGATAATTTCGCAAAAGAGCTGAATATTGAAGTAGAAACATTGAACGAGTTGAAAGAGACGTTGAGAAAAGAAGGAGAAGATGCCGTTAAAAATTGGCAGGATCAATTTGTGGTTAACTATATCTTATCGGAGTTACCTAATTATGTGGATATTGATATATCTGATGAAAGTGTAAATTATTATATTGATGCAACCATAAACGATCTTAAAAACAAGGGTAAATACGAAGAAAACTTAAAAAAATACGATAATGACGAAAATAAATTGAGAGAGGAAATCAAAAAGAGTGCATTGAATTGGATAAAAGAGATGGTTGTCATCGAAAAACTATCCTTAGAAAACGATATCAAAGTAGGAAACGAAGAGTTATCACAAGAGATCAAGAACTTCTCAACTATGTATGGTTTACCTTTCTCACGTGCTCAGGAAATAATAAGCTCAAATCCTGAACTATCTAATGAAATTCTATGGAACAAATTAAGAGAAAAAGTAGCCCAATTCATCAAAGAGAAAGTACAAATAGTTGAAATATCAAAAGAAGAGTTCGAAGGTGAAAATGTAACCCCAACCGAAGATCAAAAAGAAGAAAAAGTAAATACTGATAATGAAGCAAGTGAAGAAGAGACTGGACAAAATTAGAATTATATGATAAAATACATTTGAAGTTGCAGGGGACGTGGTGAAGCTGGTTATCATGCCGGTCTGTCACACCGGTGGCCGCGGGTTCGAGTCCCGTCGTCCCCGCCAATTTGGCAACGTAGCCAAGGGGTCAAAGGCGGCGGTCTGCAAAACCGCTATTCGAGGGTTCAAATCCCTCCGTTGCCTCCATTATAACTAAATTATCCCTGTGTATTACTTCTTCAGGTTCAAAGTTTTCTTTGAATGTAAGTATTTCATCGGTTTTTTTACCAATTATTTCTTTTAATTCCTCGGAAGAATAGTTTATTAAACCTTTTCCAATGCTTTCTCCTTTTTTATTAGATATCAAAACCAGATCTCCGACGGAAAAACTACCTGATACACTTATAATTCCTACCGCTAATAGACTTTTTCCTTTTAAAAGTGCTTCATGGGCTCCATTATCCACAATCAATTTGCCTTTTGGCTTTAAGCTGAATTGAATCCATCTCTTCCTTTTGCTCATCCTTTTTCCTTTGGGTAAAAAGGTTGTACCAAGGTTAAACTGCCTATTTTCAATATTATCCACAGCCTTTGTAATAATACTCTCTTCATAAGATGGGAGAATTGTTAAAGGTATTCCTGAGGCGATGGAAATCTTTGCTGCTTTTAATTTTGAACTCATCCCTCCGGTACCTAGTTTACCACTTTTTCCATTAGCAAGATTTTCAAGCTCAGGAGTGACTTCTTCAACAATATTGATCAGTGATTTCGGGTTACCTAAATCTTTCAACAATCCTGGAATATCTGAGAGAATGATCGATAAGTCTGCTTCCAACAAACTTGCTACTTGAGCAGATAAAACATCATTATCTCCGAATTTGATTTCATCTGTCGTTATTGTATCGTTTTCATTTACAATAGGTATCACATCATTTTCTAAAAGTGCATTCATGGTATTGTATGCATTTAAATAACGCTGACGATTAGAAAAATCGTCAGCTGTTAAAAGTATTTGTGCCACTTTAATATTTTTAACTGCAAAAAGATCACGATATTTGGAGATCAATACACCTTGGCCAACTGCTGCACAAGCCTGCTTTTCTGCAACAGAATACGGTTTGTAACTGTAACCTAATTCACTTCTGCCAGCTGCTATAGCTCCTGATGAAACAATAATTATATCTTTTTTTCTTTTAAACTTTAAGTCAGTCACTTGCTCGACAATTTTATTCATCTTACCAACATTTATTCCATTCTCATCAGCTATTGAGCTACTACCAACCTTTATAACTATCTTATTGATTGTATTTTTCAAAAAAATCACCAACCATTCAACTCAAAAATGAAATAATTTTATTTTTCATAGACTCTATGTTACCTTTTCCACCTAAATCTGGTGTTAAAACTTCTATATCTTTAACCGTTGCAGAAATAGCATTTTCGAGTTTTTTTGCTAACTTATTCAGTTTTAAATAATCTAATAACATAATGGATGAGCTTAATAAAGCAATCGGGTTTGCTATACCTTTATTGGCTATATCTGGAGCACTTCCATGGACCGCTTCAAAGATCGCAGCATCCTCGCCAATATTAGCAGCTGGAGCAAGACCCAATCCTCCTATCAAACCTGCGGCTAAATCGGAAAGGATATCTCCGTACAAATTAGGAGCAACAATTACATCATATTTTTCAGGATTCAATACCAACTGCATAGACATATTGTCAACGATCTTTTCTTCGTACTCTATTTCAGGATATTCGCTTGCAACTTTTCTAATAGATTCTAAAAATAAGCCATCTGTAATCTTTAGAATGTTTGCCTTATGTACAGCTGTAACTTTCTTTCTTTTATTTTCTTTTGCATATTTAAATGTAAAATATGCAATCTTATCGCTTGCATTTTTTGTTATCACTCTAACGGCACAAGCTGTATCGTCGATCTTGTATTCAATCCCTTTATACAAACCTTCGGTATTTTCTCTCACTACAACCAAATCGACATTATCGTATTTGGTATTGAGGCCCACTAAACTTTTAATTGGTCGTAAGTTTGCATACAGGTTCAACCTTTCTCTTAGTGTAACATTCACACTTCTAAATCCTTTACCTATTGGCGTAGTTATCGGACCTTTCAAAGCTACTTTGTTTTTCCTAATCGAATCTATCACATAATCAGGCAGAGGAGTTCCATATTTCTCAATTACCTTCTCTCCAGCTTCCACTAAATCCCAACTAATAGGAACGTTCATATGCTCAAAGACATCTACAACTACAGAGGTTATTTCTGGACCTATTCCATCACCCGGAATCAAAGTAACTGTATACATAAAATCACCTACTAATCTATTAATTCTAAAGTACCGTATTTTTTGTAATAATTAACCAAACCCCCACTTTGTAAAATCTTTAACATCACTTTGGGGAGAGATTTAATCTTCAAAACTTCATCTTTGGTAAGATTCTTAACTACACCTTTTTCTAGATCAACAGTCAATAAATCACCTTCATCTATATTATTAGTGGGAACTTCAACCAAAGGTAACCCAATATTTATGGAATTTCTATAAAATATTCGGGCAAAAGAAGTTGCTATTACAGCACTGATACCAGCGTGTTTTATCACTAAAGGCGCTTGTTCTCTAGAAGAACCACAACCAAAATTTTCTCCTGCAACGATGAAATCACCTTTTTTGATTTCATTATAAAAATTTGGCCTTAGATCCTCCATCAAATGAACAGATAATTCGTCCATATCGATGGTACTGAATTTGTATTTTCCGGAGATAATATAGTCGGTGTTTACATCGTCACCAAATTTATGTGAATAACCTTTTAATTCCATTATTTGTCCTCCCGTTCAAAAAATTATTTGTCACAAATATTTTCGAGGATCCGTTATTTTTCCCTCAATACAAGAAGCCGCCACTGTGGCAGGTGATCCCAAATAGATGAAAGCTTTGTTGTTTCCCATTCTTCCTTTGAAATTTCTATTCGCGGAAGAAATTACATTCTCTCCATCAGAAGGTACTCCATTGTGTGTACCGACACAAGGCCCACAACCTGGGGCAACTACCGTTGCTCCTGCTTGAATTAAAGTTTGAATTATTCCCTCATTCATAGCTTTTAATAAAGTATCTTTAGATGCAGGAGCCACAATAAGTCTAACACCCTTATGGATTCTCTTGCCTTTTAAGATATTCGCAGCTATTCTTAGATCTTCAATTCTTCCGTTAGTGCACGTACCTAACAAACCTTGATGTATAGGAATACCTTCAACTTCACTAATTGGACTAACATTATCAACGGCATGGGGTTTGGCAATTTGAGGTTCTAAATCGCTGACATCAAATTTATATATTTCTTCATAATTTGCACCTTCATCTGGTTCGTAACTTTTAAATGGTTTATCAGTTCTTTCCTTTATCCAATTTTCAGCTTTTTCATCAAGTTTCATCAAACCGACTTTGGCTCCCATTTCCACTGACATATTAGAAATGGTAAATCTTGCCTCAACCGATAAATTATCAATAACTGGGCCCTCAAACTCTACAGCCTTGTAAGTTGCTCCATTGGCTGTCAGATTCTTTATAATATACAACGCAACATCCTTAGAATAAACACCTGTTGGCAGAGAACCTTCTAAAACAATTTTTACACTTTGTGGTACCTTAAACCATAACTTGCCACTCGCCATAGCAATAGCCAAATCTGTTGAACCGACACCCGTTGAGAAACAATTAATAGCCCCATAAGTACACGTGTGAGAATCAGCCCCTATTACGATCTGTCCAGGTAAGGCATGGCCTTTTTCAGGAATTAATTGATGACATATACCCTCACCGATATCGTAAAACTTCGTACCGTAATTGCTACTAAAATCTCTCATCAACTTATGTAAGGCAGAGACTTTTTCACTTGGACTGGGTGCATTGTGGTCTATTACAAAAGCAACTTTTTCAGGATTCGCAACTTTTTTTGCTCCAACATTTTCAAACGTCTTAATAGCTAATGGAGTGGTTCCATCTTGCCCCATCATGAAATCAACATCAACTATCACTATTTCCCCTGCTTCCACATCTCTACCTAAATGATCACTGAATATCTTTTCAGATATTGTTTTGTAGGTTGACATCCTTTATCTTTTCCTCCCTCATTTCATTGTATAGATAGATTAACTCTTTATCGAATAGGCTTCTTTTGAGCTGAACAGATAGAGATCTTACCCTTTTTAAAATCTCTTCTGCTTGTTCTGGAGTTAGATCTATATCGTACTCTTTAAACTTTGCAACAATAGCGTTCCTCCCGGAATGTTTTCCAATAAGTATTTGTCTTTGTAATCCTACTTCTTCTGGGGAGAAAGATTCGTATGTTTTTGAGTCTTTCAAGACACCGTCTGTATGAATGCCTGATTCGTGGGCAAAAACATTATGACCTACGATTGTTTTTGATAAAGGAAGCACCCTTCCTGAAGCCTTGGCAACATATTCACAAACTTCTTTTAGTAAATTAGTCTTTATTCCCAAATCATTTTTGTAAATGTATTTAAGAGCCATCACTACTTCCTCTAAAGCTGCATTCCCTGCCCTTTCACCTAATCCATTTACCGTAACACCTGCGTATTTAGCGCCTGCTTTTATTCCCGCTAACGTGTTTGCAGTAGCTAAGCCAAAATCGTTGTGGGTATGCATCTCAATATCGATACCAACTTCGTCTATTATTCTTCTGATATGTTCGTAGATAGAAAATGGTTCCATCATTCCAACGGTGTCACAGTATCTTAACCTATCTGCACCTGCTTCTTTAGCCTCTTTAGCAAACTTTATAAGAAAATCCATATCACTTCTTGAAGCGTCTTCAGCGTTTACAGAAACGTATAAATTGTGCTTTTTGGCAAATCTTGTAGCATCCACCATACTTTTTAATACCCAATCCCTATCTTTTTTTAGTTTGTGTTTGATGTGAATATCTGAAGTGGAAATAGAAATTGCAACCGCATCGACCCCACAATCAATGGATTCTTCAACATCCTTTATAACTGCTCTATTCCAGCCCATAATTGAAACACCTAAGTTTAACTTACATATCTTCTTTATGGCTTCCTTTTCATCTCCACCCATCGTAGGAATCCCGGCTTCGATCTGATAAACACCTAACTCTGCTAACATCTTCGCTATTTGGACCTTTTCTTCATTGGCAAATACCACGCCGGCAGTTTGCTCTCCATCTCTTAAAGTTGTATCAACTATATATACGTTACTCACGTTCTTTTGTACGTTCTTCTTTCCATTACCTTTAGAAGAATCGTACCCTCCCTCCTTTCAGTTTTAGTGTCTATTGTAACTCTGGACTTACATCAAGGTCCTTAATTTTTTCTTAATTATACATTAATTTCAAAAAAATATCAAGTTCATGGAAAGATTCTTATTATGTCAAGTCCTTTATTCTCGGGTAGTCCAAACATTAAATTCATATTTTGTACTGCCTGACCACTGGCACCTTTCATTAAATTGTCAATCACGGACATGATTATTAAAGTATTTGTATGCTCATCAATTTCAAAACCTATTTGGCAAAAATTGGAGCCAGCCACACTTTTTGTAGATGGATATTTTCCAGGGTTCAGAATTTTTATGAAATAATCGTTTTTATAAAACTTTTGGTAAAGATCGTAAACCTCATTTAAGGTTATATCTGATCCCAAATTACAGTAAATCGTACTTAAAATTCCTCTTGTCATAGGAACAAGATGTGGGGTGAAAACAATTTTTACCTCTTCTTGCATTATTTTTGATAACTCCTGCCCTATTTCTGGAATATGTCTATGTTTAGCCACGTTATAAGGTTTTGTATTTTCGTTACATTCTGAATATAAGTTACTAAATTTAGGTTCATGACCTGCACCTGATACCCCAGATTTACTGTCAATAATTATGTTTTTATCTGATACAACTCTATTTTTTAAAACAGGGGCTAATGCCAAAATCACACTAGTTGGATAACAACCTGGATTGCCCACAATTTGTGCATTTTTAATCTTTTCCCTATTTAACTCAGTTAATCCGTAGACTTTGTTGAATTTATCGTATTCTATGTCATCATTTGAACCATACCACTTTTTGAAGACATTAAAGTCATCGAAACGAAATGCAGAACCTAAATCTATCAATCTCTTACCTGCATCCATTACCATCTGAGCTATTTCAAAAGTTAGTTCGTGAGGTAAAGTTGAAAATATTATATCGCAAGTAGCAACCGCTTTTTTGAAATCATCACCCTCTAATATAAGGTCACAAATTCCTTGTAATCCCGGATAAACTTCTGAAATTAATTGGGATTCAAAGTGTTTTGATGACAAATAACTTATTTTAGCATTCGGGTGTTTTGAAAGAATTCTGACTAATTCAATACCTGTGTATCCTGTTGCCCCAAGTATACCAACCTTCATACATCTTCCTCCCATCTTGCTGCCCCAATTGTTTTACGGCGTTTTAGAATATTTTTTAGATCTAAAAATTCATACACATCCTCATCTATCAGCTGACAAAAATTTCTAAATTCAGAAATATTAAGCTCTTCTAAAGAGATATTTTTTGTTATAGCATATGCAACTAATTTTCCAACTATATCGTGAGCGGTTCTGAAAGGGATCCCTTTTTTGACCAAATAATCTGCCAGATCCGTTGCATTGAGATAGCCAAATTTTACCGCCTCTTCCATCTTTTTTTCGTTCACACGTATCGTTCCCAACAAACCAATAAATACCTTTAAACAACCTTTTAATGTATCAACGGTATCAAACAGAGGTTCTTTATCTTCTTGCATATCTTTGTTATATGCTAGGGGTAAGCCTTTCATAGTTGTTAAAAGGGCAAACAAATTTCCATATACCCTACCTGTTTTACCCCTGATTAATTCAGCGGAGTCTGGATTTTTCTTTTGTGGCATTATACTACTTCCAGTCGAATATTGGTCACTTAATTCCACAAAATTGAACTCTTGGGTAGACCAAAGTACTACTTCCTCAGAAAATCTACTCAAATGCATCATTATCAGGGAAGCTATTGATAAGAATTCAATGATAAAATCCCTATCGCTTACTCCGTCAATACTGTTTAGTGAAACCTCTTTAAAGTCTAACAATGAAGCCACATACATTCTATCTATATCGTATGATGTTCCAGCTAAAGCTCCTGAACCTAAAACCAAAACATTCACTCTTTTTAAAGAATCTTTCAACCGTTCTATATCCCTTTTAAACATCTCCATGTAAGCTAATAAATGATGTGAAAATGTGATAGGTTGAGCTCTTTGCATATGTGTGTAACCGGGCATAATTTTGTTTTTGTGCTTTTTGGAAAGTTCCAATAAAACAGCGTTTAATTGGCCTAATAAATCTATAATTTTTAATATTTCATTTCGTAAATACAATCTTTCATCTGTTGCTATTTGGTCGTTCCTACTTCTTGCTGTGTGAATTTTTTTGCCAACGTCTCCTATCTTTTCAACCAACATTTGCTCTACCAATGTGTGCACATCTTCTACCATTGGAATCTCTTCAAACTTTTCTTCTTTTATTTCTCTTAACGCTCTTTCAATTTGTTCAAACTCTTCGTCAGTAATTATTTTTGCCTTTTTCAACCCTTTCGCATGGGCTAAAGAAGCTTCTATATCGTAGGGCAATAATCTGATATCGACATTTATCGATGAATTAAAAATTTCCATATCTTCTGCAATTTTTTCTTTAAACCGACCACCCCACAATTTCATTGTTCTCCTCCTACAGTCGTTTTGTTATATTTTTGATTTTCAACAAAATGCTTCATCTGATAAGCTCTCATCTTCAAAGGTAGTCCAAACAAGTTTATAAAACCTTCTGCATCCTTTTGATCATAAATCTTATCTTCTCCAAATGTAGCTAACTCTTCGTTGTATAAGGAATATGGTGAACTTAATCCTGCAATTATAATGTTCCCTTTGTAAAGTTTCAATTTCACAACACCGGTAACAACCTTCTGCGTTTCATTAACAAAAGCATCTAAACTTTCTTTCAACTGAGAGAACCACAATCCATTATAAACAAGATCCGCATACATTTGTGCCACTAAATCTTTGAATCTTGACGTTTCTTTGTCAAGTACCAAGCTTTCCAGTTCTTTATGTGCAGTATATAGTAATGTTCCACCTGGAGTTTCATACACACCTCTTGATTTCATTCCAACTAATCGATTTTCTACGATATCTGCAATCCCCACACCATTTCTTGATGCAATTTCATTGGCTTTCTTTATCAACTCTACGGGCGAAAGTTCTTCTTCGTTTATCTTCACTGGAATCCCTTTTTCAAATTCTATGGTTACATATTCAGCAACATCGGGTGCTTTTTCAGGTGGAGTAACCATATCGAATAACTCAGGTTTAGGTTCATTCCATGGATCCTCTAAATCTCCTCCTTCATGGCTTATATGCCATATATTTTTATCTACACTGTATATTTTTTCTTTGGTTATAGATATTGGAATTCCCTTCTTTAGGGCATAGGCAATTTCTTCCTCCCTAGACTTAATTTCCCATATTCTCCAAGGAGCAATAATTTTTATAGAAGGATCTAATGCCTTAATAGATACTTCAAATCTTACTTGATCATTACCTTTACCTGTACAACCATGAGCAATAACATTTGCACCTTCTTTTTGGGCAATCTCAACCAGTTTTTTTGCCATTAGAGGTCTTGCAAAGGATGTTCCCAATAAGTATTTACCCTCGTAGATTGCTCCAGCTTTTAAGGTTGGAAAAATATAATCGGTTACAAATTCTTCCACAACATCTTCTACGTAAACCTTACTTGCACCACTTGAAATAGCTTTTTTTTCGATAGCATGAGTTTCCTCTCCTTGACCTACATCGATACATACCGCAATAATTTCACAATCATACTTTTCTTTTAGCCATGGTATGATTACAGATGTATCTAACCCTCCTGAATATGCCAATACTACCTTTTCCCCGGTTTTCATAAATGATTCACCTCTTTTTGATATTTGTAGATTTTTTAGTAGATTATGATAATAATCTACATATTCGTTCAAGGACTGTACATTATTTTTCCCAATTTTGCAATTCTTTGTTGCTTCAATTGATTTTTGAGCTGTTTCCAATGCTGTAAATAACGGAATGCTGTTTTCTAAACATGCTCTTCTTAACTTGAATCCAAAGTTGGATACGTTCTTCCCTTTTGTAGGTAAATTAATAACCATTGAAAAATAACCTTTCTTTACTAACTCTAATGATTTTTGATGATTTATCTCTTTTATTTTAATATCTATCAATTTAAAAGCTTCTGCTGTCCCGGTGGTTCCCCACAATTCGTATCCACAGCTTTGAAGATATTTAACAAAACTTTTACTCCCCTTTACTACTTTTTCTGGAAATGATAATAGTACATTACCTGTAGAAGGAACATCCAAATGAGCGCTTTTAAAAGCTTTATACATCGCATTATGATAATTGAAATCGATGCCAAGAGTTTCCCCTGTGGATTTCATTTCTGCGCCTAATGCAACTTCAACACCTGGCAATTTCTCTAATGAAAATATTGGTGCTTTAACCACCGTATATGGGATTTTCGGATAAAAAGGTTCGTAATACCCAAGTTCTTTCAAGTTATTACCTAATGCAATTTCAACCGCGAGTTTTATCATAGGGATTCCCGTTACTTTACTGATTATTGGAACTGTCCTTGAAGCCCTAGGATTCACTTCTATAACGTAAACTTTTCCCTCTTTCACGATAAATTGAATGTTTATTAAACCTTTAACGTTCACCGCTTTTGATATTTTTTCAACGTATCTCACAATTTCTTTCTCTTCTAATTCAGACAAGCTTTTGGCAGGAAATACAGCAAAACTATCACCTGAATGAATTCCCGCTTTTTCAATATGTTCCATTATTCCAGGAATTAATACATTTTCTCCATCAGAGACTGCATCAACTTCAGCTTCTATCCCTTCTATATATTCATCTATTAGAACTGGTCTATTGGGTGATAAGCCTAAAGCATGTGATAAATACTCGAATAATTCATCTTCGGAATTAACCTTTTCAATAGATTGTCCTCCTATCACATAAGAGGGTCTAACTAAAAGAGGAAACCCTATACGGTTAGCAATTTCTCTAGCTTCATCAAATGAAGTAACGTACCCACCACGAGGATGGTTGATCCCTAACTTTTTCAACAACAGCGAAAATCGTTTTCTATCTTCACACAAGTCAATATCCTCATATGAAGTTCCCAAAATTTTGATTCCACGTCTTTCGAGATCTTCGCTTAGATTCAAAGCAGTTTGCCCTCCAAACATGACCATTGTTCCCATTGGATCTTCTTTTTCTATGATATTCAAAACATCTTCTTGAGTAAGGGGTTCGAAGTACAATCTATCACCTGTATCAAAATCTGTACTGACGGTTTCAGGATTATTGTTTATGATGATTGATTTGATACCTTTTTCTTTTAATGCCCATAGAGCTTTAACTGTACAATAATCAAACTCTACGCCCTGTCCGATTCTTATTGGGCCTCCACCTATCACAATGACTTTTTTTATGTCCTTGTGAACTTCTATTTCGTCCTCTTCACCATAAGTTGAGTAGAGATATTGTGTTACTGAATCAAACTCCGCTGCACATGTGTCAACCATTTTGTATGATGGGGTAATACCATAGCGTTTTCTCAATTCTCTAACTTCATCTTCTGGTAAACCTTTTAATTCAGATATTTCTTGATCTGAAAAGCCAAGAACCTTTGCTTTAAGTAAAAGGTCGTAATTCAATTGGGAAAATCTAATACTATTTTCAAAATCGACGATGTTTTTTATTTTTTCTAAAAACCAGTTATCTATATAAGTTAATTTATGAATATCAAAAACCTTATAACCTCTTCTAAGTGCTTCGGCAATATGAAATAATCTTTTTTCGTTTGGGATGTGTAAATGTTCTACTAATTCTTCATCGCTCTCATTTTGCACCTCTTTAATTCTCAAGCCTTTAATTTTCATATCAAGGGAGCGAACTGCCTTTAATAAAGAACTTTCAAAGGTACGTCCAAGTGCCATCGTTTCCCCGGTGGATTTCATTTGTGTACCTATTTTTTTATCAGCTTGATAAAACTTATCAAAAGGCCATCGTGGAATCTTTGTCACAACATAATCTAAAGATGGTTCAAAAAAAGCTGTTGTTTTTCCCGTAACCGGATTTTTTATTTCATCCAAAGAAAATCCTAACGCGATTTTCGTAGCAATTTTTGCTATCGGATACCCGGTTGCTTTGGACGCTAAGGCACTGGATCTACTCAAACGAGGATTCACTTCAATAACTCGATATTCTTTGTTAGAAGGATTGAGGGCAAACTGAATATTGCAGGCACCTTCTATCTTTAAAGCTTTTATTATCTTAATGGATGAGTCCCTTAACATTTGATGTTCTTGATCTGTCAACGTTTGAGAAGGTGCCACAACTATACTATCTCCAGTGTGAATTCCAACAGGATCAAAATTTTCCATATTACATACGGTGATGCAATTATCAAAAGAATCTCTAACTAACTCGTATTCGATCTCTTTCCAACCCAATAACGATCTTTCTATTAAGACTTCTTTCATCATACTCTTTTTCAGCCCATTCTCTACAAATTCGATTAACTCTTGTTCGGTGTAAGCGAATCCACCGCCTGTTCCTCCTAAAGTGTATGCTGGGCGTATTATCAAAGGATACCCAACTTGGCTAGCAAAATTTAGGGCTTCGGATACTGTTGACACAGTGAGGCTTTCAGCGATAGGTTCTTCAATTTCTTGCATTTTTCTTTTAAATAATTCTCTACTTTCTGCTATTTTTATGGATTCAACTGACGTTCCCAATTCTTGAATATCGTACTTATCGATAATTCCACTATCTTTTAGTTGGATAATTAGATTTAAGCCTGTTTGTCCTCCCAATGTACCTAAAATTCCATCGGGTTTTTCTTTCTCTATAATGGAAATTAAAGTATCCATTTCAAGGTTTTCCATATAAACTACATCTGCTATTTCTGTATCAGTCATAATAGTTGCAGGATTGTTGTTTACCAATATTACTTTACACCCTTCTTCTTTTAATGATTTACAAGCTTGGGTTCCTGAATAATCAAATTCTGCAGCTTGACCTATTATTATTGGTCCAGAACCTATCACTAAAACACTTTTTATTTCGCGTTTTTTTGGCATTGTTGACCTCCCCGGAAGTATGTTTTTAGTTTCTATAGATTGAATCTTTGATTTTTTTAAAAATAAAAGTTGTATCGTGAACCCCAGGCCCACCTTCTGGATGAAATTGAACAGTAAAAATGGGATACTTCTTGTGCATAATTCCCTCGATACTATGATCGTTTAAATTGATGAAGGTGATTATTACATCTTTGTTTTTCACTGACTCTTTTTCAACCATATAACCGTGGTTTTGAGAAGTGATATAACATTTATTATTCAATAAATTCTTCACAGGATGGTTGGTACCTCTATGACCAAATTTCATTTTTACAGTATTAAAACCCAACGCCAAAGATATTATTTGATGACCTAAACAAATCCCAAAAAGTGGTTTCTCACCTATAAACCCCTTAGCTAAAAGTATTGCTTCTTTTGCCTTTTTTGGATCACCGGGGCCGTTGGAGAATAATACTAAATCTGGTTGAACTTTATCTACATCATTTTTACTACTGTTATATGGAAAAACGTAAAGATCGTAACCTTTAGATTTGAGCTGGTTTACTATATTTTTCTTAACTCCCAAGTCTATTAAGGCTATCTTTGGACCGTTCCCTTGAATTCTATAAATTTCCTTTGTTGAAACGCTATCAAGTAAATTCTCATTGGAAGTTGGAACTTCAAAATCCTCCTCTGTGGTTATCACACCATTCATACTACCTTCTATCCTTAACTTTTTCGTAAGGGCCCTTGTATCTACTTTACTTAAAATAGGCACTTCATGTTGGTTTAAATAATCTAAAAGTGAATACTGAGATGTGTGATGAGAGGGAAATTGACAGTAATCTTTAACTATCAAACCTTTGATGGTGGGTCTTTTTGACTGTAAATTCTCTAAATTTACACCATAATTTCCGATCAATGGATAGGTCATTACCAGTATTTCTCCTGCATAAGACGGATCCGTTATTGATTCTTCGTATCCAGTCATAGACGTGTTAAAGACAACTTCGCCTTGTCCAAAATCTTTTTTACTTATAATTTCTCCTTCAAAAATGGTAGAATCATTTAACTTTATAAATCCTTTCATCTTAATACCCCATTTCTACAAAAACTTCTTCGAGAATATTCATACCCTTGGCTATCTCCTCTTTTGTGATTATAAGAGGAGGAACAAATCTTAAAACATTGTGGTTTAAAAGATTTATCAAAAGTCCTTTTTCCATAGCTTTTTTTACTATATCACTGCCTTCTTCTATGTCTAACTTGACTCCAATCATCAAACCTTTTCCCTTAACCTTATCAATTATCGAATGTTTTTCCTTCATTGCTAATAATTGACTTTTGAAAAATTCACCATTTTCTTTCACAGTATTCAGAAAAGATTCTTGTGCAACGTTTTTCATAACAGCCATGCCAACTGCACAGGCTAATGGATTCCCACCAAATGTCGATCCATGATCCCCAGGTGTAAATACGTCAGCTTTTTCATTCACAACAAGCACACCGATGGGGAAACCACCACCTAAGGCTTTCGCAAGGGTCATCACATCGGGTACCACACCAGAATGTTCATAGGCAAAAAGTTTTCCGGTTCTTCCTATCCCTGTTTGAACTTCGTCAAAAATCAAAAGAAGATCGTTCTCATCACAAAGTTTTCTAACTTGTTGAAGATATTCATCTTTTGCTTCGTTTATTCCCCCTTCACCTTGAATAACTTCTAACATTACAGCACATGTATTTTCATCAATGGCCGACTTTAGTGAATTTATATCGTTATACTCTACGCTTTCAAATCCTTCCAATAGAGGTTCGAAGTTCTTGTGATATTTTGGCTGGGCTGTTGCCGTCAATGCACCGTAGGTTCTTCCATGAAATGAGTTCTTTGCCGTGATAATTTTGTATCTTCGCCCATTGTACTTAGTGTTTCCATATTTTCTTGCTAACTTAATCGCAGCTTCATTCGCCTCGGCTCCACTGTTGCAAAAAAAGGCACTTTTCCCAAACGATTTTTCACAGATCATCTTGGCTAACTGTATTTGATTACTATTCCAATAGAGGTTAGAAATATGGATCAATTTGTCAACTTGAGATTTTACCGATTCAACAACTGCAGGGTGAGAATGCCCCAAAGCATTAACGGCGATCCCAGCTACAAAATCTAAGTACTCTTTACCGTTTTCATCCCAAACCTTTATACCATTCCCTTGAACTAAAGTTATAGGAAATCTTGAATAAGTATTCATTACATACTTTTTATCTTCAGAGATTATCATTATCGTAAACCTCCTTCGCTATCATAGTTCCCACACCTTTGTCTGTGTATATTTCTAAAAGTAAAGCATGGGGAATTCTTCCATCTATTATATGTGCTCTTTTTACTCCGCCTTCTAACGCTTGGATGCAGCATTTTAACTTAGGAATCATTCCACCAGTGATAAATTCAGAATTCAATAAATCTTTTGCTTCTCTATATGACAGTCTTGAAATTACACTTTCTTCATCTTCTTTGTTTTTCAAGATGCCTTCTACATCTGTCAATAAAACAAATTTATCCGCCTTCAAAGAGGAAGCAATTTTACCTGCCGCTATGTCAGCATTAACGTTATAAGTTTTCCAATCTTTCCCAATTGCACAAGGAGCGATTACGGGGATATAATCTTTTTCAGTTAAATTCAAAATTACCTCTTTATTCACATTTATTAACTTACCAACATAACCCAAATCCCCTTGGGACAAATCTTTTTCTGCCAACAATAAATTTGCGTCTTTTCCACTCAATCCAACAGCCTTTCCCCCTATTTTATTTATCAACGATGTAATCTCTTTATTTACCTTACCAACCAACACCATCTCTACTATTTCCATAACTTTTTCATCAGTTACCCTTAATCCATTTACAAATTTTGTTTCTATATTTAAACTCGCAAGCATTTTATTGATATCTGGTCCTCCTCCATGAACGATAACAGGATTCAACCCAACATATTTCATAAGTACGATATCTTTTGCGATCATCGATTTAATTTGTGGGTCTTTCATAGCGTTACCACCAAACTTAATAACAGCAATACTTCCTGCAAATTTTTTTATGTAGGGTAAAGCTTCGATCAAAACTTCCGCTTTAGATATCTCATCGGAAAACTTTTCAGCTTTTATCATGTTCTGTACCCTCCATTTATTTCTACATATTTGTAACTAAGATCACATCCCCAAGAAATAGCACTCTCTTCACCATCTTTTAAATCTACAATAATTTTCAATTCTTTCTCACCGAGAATTTCTTTTGCTTTAATTTCGTTAAACTCAATAAAATGACCATCTTGACAAAGTTGAATCTTTCCTACACAACTTTGAAAACAGACATCTACTCTATTGGGATCAAAGTTTCCTCCTGAATAACCAGCGGCCGCTAACACCCTTCCCCAATTAGCGTCCTCTCCATGAATTGCTGTTTTTACTAGATTAGACTTGGCTATGGACCTTGAGATCAATTTAGCATCTTCTTTTGTCTTGGCATTTTTTACTTGTACCTCAAAAAATTTAGTAGCACCTTCCCCGTCTATCACAATTTTTTTTGCTAAATTTTCAACTACTTCATAAAGGGCTTTTTGAAATAAATTGTATTCGTGAGAATCTTCTGTAATTTCTTCGTTTTTAGCCTGCTTATTAGCCAAAATAAGAACCGTATCGTTGGTACTAGTGTCGCCATCAACCGTTATCAAATTGAAAGAATCATTAACTGATTGCTTTAAAGCTTTATTCAAGGCTGATTTAGAAATGTTTGCATCTGTCAAAATGAAAGACAACATTGTAGCCATATTGGGATGAATCATACCTGAACCTTTGGCAACCCCAGTTATTGTGATCTTTTTACCACCAATCACAACTTGTGTAGAATTAATTTTTGGGAAGGTATCTGTAGTCATTATCGCCTGTGCGAAACTTACAAGATCATCATTTGCTAAATCAATATTTTTTTCAAATGATTCTATGCCGTTTAAAATTTTTTCAATTGGCAATGGAACACCTATAACACCTGTTGAACTTACAAATACATCTTCTGGTTTTAAATTTAAGATTTCAGCGGTTTTTTCTGCCATGCTTATTGCATCTGAATATCCTTTTACACCCGTGCAAGCGTTTGCGTTACCACTATTCACAATAACAGCTTGCATTTCGTTATCCTTAATGTTCTCCATACTCAAAATAACTGGAGCCGCTTTAACTTTATTCGTGGTAAAAACAGCTGAGGCATTAGCCTTTTTTTCTGAGTATATCAGTCCTAAATCTTTTTTGAGCTTCTTGATCCCACAGTGAATTCCCCAGACTTTAAAACCCAATGGTAAAACAATACCTTCTTGCATTATTTCCGTACTTTCCATACACTAACCTCCCTCTATTCTTTTGAACTTACTGACTTTAGAAACTCTAAAAAAAACGGCTACATCTTAAAAGATGTAGCCGCATGGATTAAAACTCAATTAGGAGAATAACCATCTCCCAACCTCATAAGCACCCATTACCGGTGCTTATGATCCACCGGCTACATGGGCGCCTCCTATTGTTATTTAAATTTATTTGATTATAAGAAATGAAATTTTTTTCACAATTAGTCATAAATTCAAAAAACTCCTTTTGCTAAATTTTAGGGATTATAACATAAAAAAATTGAGTTGTCAAATTTATATCAAATTTTTTTCTTCGCCAGGTTGTATTTCACCATTCAAGAGTTTTTTCTTTATTTCTTCTAACTTTGCTTTAATTTGAACACCTTCGTATCCTTTCTTTAGTAAATCTTTCCCCGTGATGGAGAGTTTTAGTTTCTCAATCTTTCGTAAATATTCATAGTATTTTTCCAATAATTCTTCTGGAAGTTTTACAGCTAAAAAAATTAGTTGTTCATTTTGAAAACCGTTGGTTTTTTCATAGAAATATGATAATTTTAATATTTTTTCTTTGTCATTTAAATCTTTTGAAATTTCACTATATACTTTTTTCACTTGCATTAAATTCTTAATAAAATCTTTCGGTAATCCATATCTTTCACTAATTTTTTTGAGAGATTCTTCTGGAGTGTATTGCAGTAGAACGTCTAAAACTAGGTGGAATAGTCTGACTTTATTCAGATAACTTGGTAAGTTAGCCTTAAAGTATCCCTTAACATCAAAAAGTTTTTCTAAATCTTTTTCTAGTGTGGGAGAATAGTAAGTTTTTTCGAATAAGTGAAAAATTATTTTCAGTTTACCCATTCTTTTTACTGCTTTCATTGGTTCAGGTTCTTCTAATATTTTTTCTAATTCTTCTCTTATCCTCATTCCAGTCACTTTTTCCAAATATCCCTTTTCTACAGCTTCTTCTAATTTTGTTAAGGTGTTAGGCTCAATTTCAAAACCAAATCTTTGTTCGAACCTTATAGCTCTCAATATTCGAGTAGGATCTTCGATAAAAGAGAGTGGATAAAGTATTCTTATCTTGCCTTCTTCAAGATCTTTTTTACAATTAAAAAAATCCATCAGTATTCCAAAGGAACCCGAATTAAGTTTTATGGCCATGGCGTTTATAGAAAAATCTCTTCTGTATAAATCTTTTTTAATAGTTGATAATTCCACCTTTGGTAATTCTCCTGCTTCTTCGTAATATTCTGTTCTGGCGGTTGCAATATCAATCCTTATTATCTTATTTTCCCCATTTCTATAAAAAATTGAGCAGGTGTGAAATTTAGGATGTTCAATATATTTTGCTCTCAATTGTTTAGCAACATATTTACCAAATAACAAACCATCCCCTTCCACTACTACATCTATATCGTAGGGTATTGACTTTGTACCGTTTGATTTAGAGTTAATTGCTAGCAAAAGATCCCTGACAAATCCTCCTACTACATATACGTTTAACCCCAACTCATTCCCATATAGCCCAATAAGTTTTAGAAGATTAAGAATAGATGTGGGTAGAATTTTTTCCATTTCTTTTTTTAGATTTTGCGATTTATACTTTTCTTCTAAAATTGGGCTAAGTGAAAAATTAAAAACTCCGTTAGTTGCCCTCAAAAGGTCTGTTCTAGTTATTATACCAACAAGTATACCATCTTTTAAAACGGGAATCCTTCCAATGTCTGCTTCTGCCATGA
Source organism: Petrotoga sp. DB-2 (assembly GCF_054051725.1). Classification (NCBI taxonomy): domain Bacteria; kingdom Thermotogati; phylum Thermotogota; class Thermotogae; order Petrotogales; family Petrotogaceae; genus Petrotoga; species Petrotoga sp. DB-2. The sequence continues at coordinate 139,290 of NZ_JBSVZD010000002.1, forward strand.
TCCTTCTCACTTGATTCAACGAGGTTTCTACATCAGCAACTTTTAAGTTAGTACTCATTATAGCTTTAACAGGTGCATTTTTTAAACCATGTTTCATTGCTTTTTCTATGTCTTTTTTAGTTACAATACCCACTAATTTATTATCAGAAATTACTGGGAGGCCAGAATGTCCTGTTTGAAACATCAATTCATGAGCCCTTTCAACCGTTTCAAATGATAATATGGTTCTTACGGGAGATGACATAATATGCTTTGCTCTTAAAACTGGGACAAAAGAAGAATTTAACTCTTTTTTAATCTTGTCAATAACCTCTTGTATTCTAAGACCTTTTGTTTTAGCTGAACCAGCTTTTTTATGACCTCCGCCGCCAAATAAAGATAGTATTTTATTTAAATCTATTTCTTCAATCCTTGATCTTGCAACTATATAAATGCTTTTGCCCATTTTTACAACAACAAACAAAACATCCGGAGTAAGAGTTTCAAACAATTTGTGGGTTATAACGTTTAACCCACCTATAAATTTGTTGATTTGAGAATAAGCGATATGTATTGTTACTTCCTCCAAGGTAAGCTCTTGAACATTGTTATAGAGTTTGTCAAAAAGTTCTTTTTGCTCTTTTGTCATTTCTAACGAAACAAACTCTTCTACCTCTTCTATCCTGGCACCGCCTTTTAATAATTCTGCAGAGATTTGATGATCCAATGACGTTGTTGTAGAATATACAAAATTACCAGTATCTTCATGAATTGCTATTAAAAAAAGAGTTTCATAAGTATCAGGAAGAACTATTTTTCTTTCTAATAATTTTTGAACAACTAATGTTGTGGCACTTCCTACTTCTTTTGAATAATTATTACCTTTGATATTTTGCTCCTTTAACTCTGGATGATGATCATATATGTCAACTTCTATTCCTTGCTCAATAAGAGATTTTATAAATTCAGGAATTCTATTGATATCCGCAGTATCTACAATCACAACTTTTTCGAACTTGTGGTTTTTTATTTCTTCTTGATAATCTTTTATAAAATTATTTTCCTTTTCGTATGGAATATCGTATATATTCAAAAATTCCTTAAGATTTTGCTGAGGTTCTCCTTCAAGTACAATAATAGCATCTTCATATATTAATGATGCCGCAACACATGCAGCAAAACCGTCAAAATCAGCATTTTTATGCGTAGTTATTATAATTTTAGGAACCAAGATAAATTCTCCCTTGGATTAAATCCATTATTTAAAAACATGTTGAATGTGGTTAACTTAATTCAATCTAATTTGCTAATAAATTCCCTTTCTATGAATTCGAAACCTTTTTCCCAAAAATCTTTATTTGAAATGTCAATCCCAATTTTTTTTAGTAATTCTTTGGGTGAATCTTTTGCTCCACTTCTAAGCAACTCTTTGTATTTCGGTACAAAAGATTTTCCTTCAACCTTGTATTGTTGGTATAAAGCTAAGACTAATAAATTAGCAAAATTGTATGCATACACGTAAAAAGGTGTTCTAAAGATATGAGGTATACTTGCCCACTCATAGTAATATTCTTTTGGTATTATTACTGAATCACCAAACATTATTTCTAATTCTTTTTTATACAGTTCTGCAAGTTCTTTCCAACTTGCACTTCCATTTTGTTCTATCAAATTGTGAGATGATATTTCGAATCTGGCGATCATATTTTGTCTAAACATCGTTGAAAACATTCCTTCAACATTTGATGCCAGGTACCCCGTTCTTTCTTCTTCTGAAAGAGTGGGTAGTATCTTGTCAATAACCAACATCTCACCAAAGACAGAAGCAACTTCCGCCATCGTTAAAGGAGGGTGATAATTCCAAATGTTTTGTTCAGAGGCTAAAGTTCCATGTATCCCATGTCCCAACTCATGCGCCAAAGTACCTACATCGGCAAGAGTAGCTGTAAAATTCAACAAAATAAAAGGTTTTCTATTAGGAAGCGCATAAGATGTGTAAGCTCCTCCCCTTTTACCTTTTCTTATTTCAGCATCGATTCTTTTTTCTTTAAAGAAAGACTCAGCAATTTCTCCAATTTCTTCATCGAACTCGTAATATGAATCTAAAACAATCTTCTGTGCCTCTTCAAAAGAATATTCTTTTTGCACGTTTGTTAAAGGCGCATAGATATCAGCAAGCGTTTGTTCTATACCCAACTTTTTACCTTTCCATCTGTAATATTGCTGAACCATAGGCGTTCTGTCTGTGGTGACCTTTATAACGGTTTCCACAATTTCATCTTCAACTTCGTTGTTCAAGTTTCTCATAGAAATCGGGCTTTGGAAGTTTCTCAAATTAGCCTCTGTGTCGTAATTTTTTACGATAGAATTGTATGTTTTTTCGAAGATGAGGCTATCTTCGTCATACTTTTTAAAGAATTCTTTCATTGCTTGACGTCTTAATTTTAAATCAGGTTTTCTTCTTAAAGCCCTTACTTGTGGATCGGTTAATTCTTTGATTTCCCCATCGATCTCTAACTTGAAAGTATATGAACTTGTTAACCGACCATATAGCTCTTCAAAGCCTCCACGTGATGAGTTGTACATAGCAGCTAATACCTTTTCGGCGTCTTCACTCAAGATATGATTTTTTGATTTAATAAGCCGTTGAATCACATGAGTGTAATCTTTCAATTCCTGGTCATGCATCAATTCATTTAATTTCTCTTCACTTTGCTTCAATAACCTCGGCTTCCAAAAGGATGATTCCATTTCTATTTTTGAATCGTAATCTTTAGCCGTGGCATAGAGTTTTTGAGCAATTTCATCTTGGGTGTTGGAATCATAAAGTAAGTGACAATACTGGTAAGTAAAATTATGCATTTTTAAAATTTTCTCAAACTCTTGGAAGAAATTTTTCAACTCACTTGGCGTCAAAGAAGGGTCAGATAGTTTGTCATAATATTGCTGCTGTAACTTTTTGATTTTTCTCAAGCTTTCTTCGAAATCTTCATTAATTTGTGAGTCCTTGGGTGAAGAATAAAAAAACGTTAAATCCCAAGTAGGCAAAACAGTTCATCTCCCTTCTATATATAATGTTTCGGTATAATCTTTCTAGCTTGATCTTCATCTTTCTCCATAGCAGCAATTAATTCTCTTTCATTTTTAAATTTTACCTCGTCCCGCAAAAAATCAATTACATCTAAAACAATATAATCACCATATAGATCACCAAAAAAATCCAAAAAATAAACTTCAACTTTCGGGATTTTTTTATATTCATTAAAAGTTGGCCTTAAACCGACATTCATTAACCCCCACAAAAAACCTGATCGTCCCTTTACATATCCTTTTACAATGTAAACACCAAACTTTGGTAATATGATTTTCTCTTTTTCCCAAACGTTAATATTTGCAGTTGGAAAACCAAGTTTAAACCCCAGATGCCTATCTTCATGGACTGTACCTTCCAGAGTCCAAGGCCTTCCAAGCATTTCATTTGCCGTCTTAATATTACCTGATTTTAGCTCTCTTTTTATTGCGGAAGAACTAACCCTGTTTCCTTGACTTTTTAAATCTTTCAGTACTTTGACCACCAAACCTTTGCTTTGACTAACAGCTTGTAAATATTCCACATCGCCTAAAGCATCTTTCCCAAAGGTGAAATCTTCACCACAAACTATTGCTTTTACACCCTTTTTCATCAATTCCTCAAGATATTGTTCATGGGGTAATCCCCATACTTCTTCTAAATCTTTTACTTCAACTGTAAATCCCAAATCTTCGCAGATTTGTTTTCTTCTCCAACTAGGTAGGATAAGGCCTTCAAAACCTCCAATATACTTTTCAGGAGGATATCTAAACATCAAAACCAAGGGGTCAAACCTTAAGTTATTTGCAAGTTGGAGAGTATTTTTCAATATATATTGATGGCCTTTGTGTACACCATCAAAGATCCCAATTGTGAGTGCGTACAATTTTATGTCACCTCGTACAGAATTTTATTTATTTTTACTATTCTATCGTTTCTTTCTTCTTCTTTAAAGAGAGTTTTTAAAAATGTTGATTTTTTTTCAGCTTTACCTATTCCTAAAAAATACCATTTTTCATCGTATATTTTAACGTAATCATTTTTGTTGAAATTAGAAAATTCTAAAATATTATCTTTATAAATTTGGTGACCTTTAATGACTTGTTGACCGTTATTAATCTTAACGTAAGGGAGATCTAAAGCCTCATCCATTTTTAACATTTTTTCCAACGAAACTTCTTCTAAAAGAATACTATCTTTTAATTCAAACTTACCACTCTTTATTCTACAAAGTTCTTTGGTAACAGCTCCACATCCTAAAGCATATCCTATATCCATGATTAATGATCTTATATAAGTTCCAGAACTTACTTCTACATTAAAACTAAATTCTTGTCCTTCTTGTGAAAAATTTGAAATCTGATATATTTTTACTTTTTTTGGAGGAAGATTAATTATTTTACCTTCACGCGCATATTCATAAAGCTTTTTACCTTTATATTTTTTGGCTGAATATGCAGGAGGAACTTGCAAATATTCCCCCACAAATGAAAAACATATGTCTTTCAAATTAGAGATGTGTTGCTGAGTAACTTCGTTCTTTTCTTGTACTTTTCCTTCTATATCAAAAGTATCTGTAACGATCCCCAATTCAGCTTTTACATAGTATGTCTTTTTTTCGGTCTGAAAAAATTCTAATAGTCTTGTAGCTTTATTTATTCCTACAACTAGTACCCCAGTAGCAAAGGGATCAAGAGTACCAGCATGACCAACCTTTCTAATTCCAAGCTTTTTTCTGATTATTGAGACAACGTCATGGGAAGTAATACCCTTTGGCTTGTTGATTACTAAAAAACCACTTTTCATTTACTTTCCTCGTTTTTCTCTATTTTCTCTATTAGTTTATTTATTCTTATACTTGCTTCAATACCTTCGTCTTTATGGAACCTTACTTCGGGGGCTTTGAACATTTTAATATTTTTTGCGATAAGAGTTCTAAACATACCCTTTGCGTTGTTTAGAATTTCGATAATAGCATCAACATCTTCATCGAGGGATGATACATATACATCTAAATAAGATTTATCTTTTGATAGACGTACCATATTTATATCAATAAATTTGTCTTTTAATCTAGGATCCTTTAATTGAGAAAAACCTTGGGTAATTAATTTTTTCATTTCAGACTCAAGCATTTCTCTTCTATACTGAGCCATCAGATGTCACCTCCATATCATCGAACACTTCTTTCATATTCGTAAACTCAGGAGACCTTTTAATTATATCTTTGAATTCTTCAAAATAACTGGAATATTTATTATAATTTAATCCCAAAAAGTTCCAAACCTTTAAATCAACCTCAGGAATATCGAAGCATCCTGAATAGCCATAAAAATATGAATTAGTAGTTATATTCGCAACATTTACAATATACAATAATTTTCTTGCTTCTTCATTACTAGACTCTAAAGGATTATCATGGTATGTAGCGGTTTCTATGACTAAGTCTGACATATTCCAATTTTTAAAAAGCTTCCTCCCAATCTGTTGATGCGAATAAGTTGATAACATATTTTCCGCCTGAAAAAAAGAAATTTTTTCGTGTTGAGCAACTTTAATGACCATCTCAAAAACTTCAGGCATAATATGTGCCATCACTACCTTACTAAGATCATGTAAAACGCCACACATAAAGGCTTCTTCTTTATCAGGGGAATTAAGATATTTTGCTAAAAGTTCTGAGGCCACTCCAGTTGAGATCAAGTGAACCCAAAAATGCTGTGTATTGAAAAAAGGTATTTCTTGAGAAAAATAATTCTCGACGGTAAAAATACTTAAAGCTAAATTCCTTACCGTTTTGAACCCGAGTAGATTTATCGCTTGTGTTAGTTTCGTTACTCTCTTAGGTAGTGCATAATAAGCCGAATTAGATAGTCTTAAAATCTTTGCAGTTAAAGCAGGAGATTGAACGATCATATTATGCAAGTCATTTATATCAGCATAGGGATCGTTGGCTATGTTTATAATTCTTTGTACAATAAAATCAGGCGTAGGTAATTCTTTAATTTTTTTGGTGATCTCTTGAATATCCATTTCGTTCATTATATCAGTTCCTTCCATCAAATTTCAATTTATTCATTTGCTTATTGTCTGTTTTTCACAACAAATCTTTAAGAAGTAATGCCGAAATAGAAAAATAGAAAAACATACTTAGTATATCCATCAAAGTTGAAATAAAAGGGCCAGAGATCAAGGCTGGATCTAAATGTATTTTTTTTGCAAAAAAAGGTAGGATGGCTCCTAAAAGATTTGAAATCATTACTACTATAATTATAGACAAAGATAAACTCAACATAATTAAAGGTTCTCGAGTATTAACAATTGATCTTAAAAACATGATTATTCCCAAAATTATACCTAAAATTATACCAGAAAACAACTCTTTACTTAAAACTTTTTTAAAATCATCCTCTTCAATATCTCCAACTGCCATTGATCTAATTACTATAGCAGACATTTGACTCCCAGTATTTCCTCCTATAGCGTTAATAGTTGGCATAAATGCCGCTAATACAGTAATTTTCTGTAAAACATCTGAAAATCCTTCAATTACAAAGACGGCAATACTCTCAAAAAGTAATAAGGCACCAAGCCAGATTACCCTGCTTTTTATAAGCGCCCAGATGGAAGTATGGAAATAAGAAGTTTCTGTTACTCCTACCGCCGCCATTTTTTGGATATCTTCCGTAGCTGATTCTTCTAAAACATCCACAATATCGTCAATTGTTATTATTCCGACCAACCTTTTTTCACTATCTGTAACCGGAATAGCTAAAAGATCATAATCTTGCATGATCCTTGCAACTTCTTCTTCATCTTCGTAAACTGTTGAATAGATTGGGTTTTCATTCATAATATTTTTTATGAATTCATCTTCTTCCGAAAAAATCAAATCTTTTAATTCTACTGTCCCTTTCAATTTTCTAGTGTTATCTATCACAAACAAAGTGTAGATAGTCTCTTTTTTATTTCCTTCAACCTTAATATGTTGAAGCGCCTCTTTCACAGTCATATTTTCTTTAAGATCCAAAAAATTCGGGTTCATTATCCTTCCTGCAGAATATTCAGGATAATTCAAAAGAGTAAGCGTATTTTGTCTCTCTTCATTAGAAAGATGGGCAAGTAAACGTTTAACTACGTTAGCAGGAAGTTCTTCTAAAAGATCAGCTCTATCATCAGGTTCCATATTTTCTATTATTTCTTTCAACTTATCTTCTTTAAAGAGAGAAAGTAATTCCATTTGATCGTCTTTTTCTAAATGAGAAAATACTTCTGCTGCTGTATCTTTAGGCAAAAATCTGAAAACAACAATTTTTTCATCCTGTGGTAATTCTTCAATCATCTCTACTATTCTTGCGGGTTCTTGTTCTTTTAACAACTCTTTTAGAAGTTTAAACTCTTTTTCGTTTATTAATTTTTTTATATCGACTTTTACTTCAACCTTCAATTTTGTTCCTCCTTTCAATCATTATGGTGGTAGATCAGAAAATTCAAAGAAACTACCGGTACTATCCATCTTTACCACTCCTTTCTTGCTAAAAATTTTACGCCTTTTCAGGCTCTTTTACAAAATAGAAAAGTATTGCCCCAATGATAAACAAAAAGAGCAAACTTGCAACTCCCCATCTTGAACTCTTTCCAATTTGTGTAAAGATCCCTACTAAAAAAGGGCCCAAAATAGCTGAAAATTTTCCGAATATATTGTAGAACCCAAAATACTCTGCAGATCGATCCTTTGGTATCATTCGACCATAAAGTGACCTGCTAAGGGCTTGAATTCCACCTTGAGAAGATGCTACTAACATAGCTAATATCCAAAATTGAACAATGGTTTCTAAGAAAAAAGCAAAAACAGTGATAAAAGTATAGACAAAAATCGCAAAATATATCAAACTTTTTGTAGAAAACCTCTTGGATAATCTTCCATATAACAAAGCAAAAGGAAAAGCTACTATTTGTATCACTAAAAAAACTACCAGCAAATCGTTGGCGTTAAGTCCGACATCAAGTCCATAGGAAGAAGACATCCTTATTATCGTATCCACACCATCTATATAGAAAAAATATGCCATTAAAAAGAGAAAAACATTTTTATTGCCCTTCAGATTCTTTAAAAATTGCGTGATCCGTTTAAAAGAATCTTTTATTGGAGTTTTCGTTTTTTCTACATAGTATGTTTGCTTCACATTTTTCATAATCGGTATAGAAAAAATTAACCACCACGCTGCTGTAATAACAAAAGCCAGTTTTGTTGCGGAAATAGTGGAGTTAAGACCGATTAATGAAGGATTCAAGATAAAAATAAGTCCAATTAAAAATGGGATAGTACTACCTATATAACCCCATCCAAAGCCACTAGAAGATACCCAATTCATACGTTCTTTTGAAGTTACATCTGTTAAAAAGGAATCGTAGAAAACATTCGCTCCAGAGAATCCTATGCTGGATAAAACATATAACACTAAGGCAAAAAACCATTGTCCTTCTTGAATTAAAGACAGTGAAGCTGTAAATACAACACCCATTAAAAGGAAAAAGAGCAAAAACCTTTTTTTATAGTTCTTATAATCAGCTATTGTTCCTAAAATTGGAGCTAAGATCGCCACTATCAAAGTAGCAATAGTAGATGAATAACCCCAATAAGCGGTTGACAAATAATCCGGCATCTGAGCGGCGGCATAATCCTTAAAGAATATCGGTAATAGTGCGGTGGTTATAGCAACTGAATACGCAGAATTCGCCCAATCGTACAAAATCCAACTTCTTTCCTCTTTTGTCAACTTTGCCCTCCCCCTTATTGATTGTCTTTTTCATTATTGATGAAGAGATCCAAAGGATCTTCATAATAATCTTCCATTACCGATAGAATTTCACCAATCTGAGCAAAGTACTCATCAACGTCTTTTTCATCATAGATTCCCTTTAAGAATTCTTCTAACTTTTCTAAATCCACTTCAGGATTTTCCTCAATGTACTTTTCAGCACTTTTGATTATTTCTTCCATCAAAATCACCTCCTTGTATACATGGCCATTGTTTTTAAAGCTTGTTCTCTGACTTAGCAGTCAACTTCTTAACCAATTACTTCATCACCTTCGATTATGCCTGAGGTTACAACACTTCTTAAACAAGCAGCCAATAATTCTTACAGTTAACTTCCTTTCATTCTCATGATTGTTTGACTAACTTTACAAGACTAACTTGGGGAAAAAATCAATCAGCGAAGTGTCACAAACAAGCTGTTATACAAAGTCCGATATTATCACTCCAACCAAAGGATGAATCTGCTCAATACGAGTTTTACCTCCTATCTGTTTCAAACATTCGGTTAGGTATTCTACTCGCGAAGGAAAATCTGTATCTCCACCGTCATAGTATACCTCATTGAATTTTTCAAGATGCTTATTAGGCTCATCAAAAAACATAATGTCACCGATTACCATACGACCAGGCCTAAACAAAAAATTAGATAGAGTAATCAAACTCTCTTTCTTGAGTTGATCGGGTAGATGATGCAATGAATAGACAGCAAGAATCTTTGTAATACCGTATAAAGCAAGATTGAACTCCGCACAAGGTTCTTCAAATGCGCCATAAGCAAAGATTACATTATTTAATTTCTCCTTTTCAGCCTTTATTCTGGCTTGCTCCAAACTCTTCCTACTAATATCAATACCAATTACTTGCCGACAGATATGAGCAGCTGCAATAGCTTTATCACCGGTGCCCGTTCCAACATCGAGTAACACATCTTCGCCAGTGAGTTTCAATTGCTCAAAAGCTAGCCTACCGGCTATTTGTGGGATACTCTCACTTGAACCTGCAATTTGTTCAACTGCTTTGCCCTTCGTATCAGCCATATTGTCAAATAACCGTGCGATACGTTTTTTATTATATTTTGACATTTATCTATCTCCTTTTTTAAAGTGGTAGATTGTGCCTCTCTGTTGGTGAGTATCCACAATTGGCTCTGTAACTCTTTTAAAATCAAAATTCTAAGCTGATAATCTTCTCATGATGAAGATTATCTAAAAATCATTATTTCTTATATGCCTTTATTATAACAAACTTTTATCAACTTTTTTTAAATTTTAATAAAATATAATAAAACAAAAAAATTGGGTAAAAATACCCAATCATTTAAAGTTTAAATTGTTTATGCTTGCAAGAAAAAACAAAATTATATTTGCATTCTCATTATTTCTTTATATGCTTCAACGATTCTATTTGTAACTTCGGTTGTTAATTGTAACGATAGAGAAGCCTTTTCTGCAGCGATCATAACTTGATGTATATCTGTTATATTACCAGCCGCATAATCTGCTGCAACTTTATCTGCATTCTTTTGGATTGAATTTACTTCCTCAATCGCATCTTTTAATAATTTAGAAAAGTCTAAATTTTTATCTTCTTGTTTAGTTTTTTCTGGAACCAATTTATTGGGGTCAATCCCGTTTATACCATTTATGCCGTCGGTCATCAATATTCACCTCCTTATTTATCTACCTATTCCGAGGGCAGAATTGTACATGCTTTTTGCTGAATTTACAACTGCTGCGTTCATTTCATATGCTCTTTGAGCAGACATCATATCAACCATTTCTCGTAATACATTAACATTAGGATAACTAACATATCCTTCAGCGTCTGCATCGGGATGGTTGGGATCATATACTAATCTAAAAGGTGATGGATCCTCTACTATAGAAGAGACTTTCACTCCCCCAAAATTTTTGCTTCCATTTGCGCTTTCATTAAGTACCTCTTGAAAGATTACTGTTTTTCTTCTGTATGGTCCACCTTCCTCTGTCCTGGTTGTATCTGAATTAGCTAAATTTTGAGAAATAACGTCTAACCTAAACCTTTCTGCTGTCATACCGCTTGCAGCAATATCCAAAACCTTAAATAACCCATCCATCATTTACCACCTCTAATAGCTGTTTCATACCTTTGTATCGCATAAGTCATCAATCTGGATAAAGTGTTGTATTTTAAAGTATTTTGAGTCATTCTCACCAATTCCACATCGGGGTCAACGTTGTTCCCATCATCTCTGAGCGATTTGGAATCATCTATTTGAATATTTGGTTGAATTTTTCCTAAAGATAAGGTATTATTTATGTGTTGGTCTCTATTCACTTTGAGAGTCAAAGCTGAATCTTCACTCAACGCTTTTTGTAACTCGTTTTCAAAATCAACGTACTTTCTTTTGTATCCGGTGGTTTCATAATTTGCTATATTCTGAGAAATTACGTTTTGCCTTAAGGACAATGCATCCATAGTATTTGGAATTATCTCGAAATTAATATTATCAAACAATATTTTTCACCTACCTTTATTTTATCTATTTTATTTTTCTTTTCTAAAGTAATGTTTTCCTAAATAATTTGCACACTTCAGAAATAAAATAATTTTCAATATTGAGTTTTTAATTAAAAAAAGAAACAGAAATAAAGCATATTTTAGAGTCTTGATAGAAAGTATAAATAATTAATTTGGAGGAGTCAAGATGAAAAAAATTTTTTTAATTGGGTTTTATGGATACGGCAACTTTGGAGATGACTTATTACTTAAAAGTTTCTTACAAATATTAAATGAAATAAAATTTGATGGGATTTTATTCTTACCTCTTGAAAACGAGTTGGAATTCAATGAAAAATATAGATTTCAAATAATCACTGTTTCAAGATTCAATTTCTACGAACTACGTAGAACTATAAAAGACTGCGATGTTATAATCTTTGGAGGAGGAAACCTTTTTCAATCCGAAACATCTTACAGAAGTTTTATGTACTATTATTATATAGCCCACCTCGGGGCAAAGTTTAATAAAACAATTTTACTCTTATCACAAGGTTTTGGATCTTTTAAGGAAAAACGTAGCCTCCAAAAATTAAAAAAGATCCTTTCTTATCCGAAACTTTACGGTAATTTGAGAGATAAAACATCATATGCCTTTGCATCAAGATGCAATAAAAATATCTCTCTAGGTGTAGATGTGGGACCATATGCCTTTTTAAATTATACTTATGAAAAAACAGACAAAATATCAGTTTGTTTAAAAGAAGAACACGATTTACAACATTTAACAGAATTTTTATCTACCTTTGAAAATTATTCACTTTCCACATTAGTAATAAATGCAAACCAAGATGCATTAAAAAATTATGAATTAGTTGAAAACATTAGAAGAAAAACGAATGTACTAGCTGAGTTCCCTTTTAAAGACCCAAATAAGATAATCAAAGAAATTTCTGAATCTAAAATAATCATATCTGATCGTTTACACAGTGCTCTGACTGGAATCTTTTTTGCTGGACAGACAATAACTTTCAACAATATTAAGAATCGTAGAGTATTAAAAAATATAAAAGAAGATTATAACTTTTTTTATAAAAATACATCTGAGATACCTTTTATCTATTACGATACCGTTTCTTCAAATTACGATTTCAAAGAAGCTTCTGACATCTACAAAGATAAATTACAAAAAACAATATTTGACATAAAAACACTCATTCAAAGTATCTTATGACCTGCAACTTGGAGGAATCGGTACAAAGTACCAAAACTATATTATCCGTAGGAGACTCAACATCGATAGGATAATTGTAGGTATCAATTGTTTGATAGACATTTTTACCCTCTATTACAAAAAGCTTATTTTCTATATGAGAGATAGCAAACAAATATTGTCCATTGGGAGAAACAGAAATATCACTAATTGGTACTTCTTCTAAAATAACATCGGTTTTCCCAGAGGAAAGATTGTAGTAATAAACACCACCCATGAGAGAATTACCCACAATATTATCTTTGTAGAGTTCAATATTTGTGCTATACTCCCCAAATTGTGCAATTTTAGGCTGTTTTCTGAAATCATTTCTATACAAACTTCCATCGTAATATGAAAGCATATAAATGATTCCGTTTGATCCCACAATATCTATAGGATGTTCAATATGATTATAATTCACTATATAAGTATCATTATTAGGGATCAAAAAAAGAAGATCTGTTAAAAACACGTTGTTTTGAAAGTTATCAAACAAAGGTATAAAAACTTGATCACCTATATTTCTTATCAACGGGCTATGTACAGGAAGGACCATTGATTTTTTTAATAACAGATTGTTATCAACTATGTATAATTTATAAGGATTTGTACCTAATATGTACAATTCTTCATTTATCAATCTTATATTAACGGGCTTAGAATCTAAAACTAATTTTTGTATCACTTTGTTGTTTTTAATTTTTAATACTTCCTTATTGTAATTATCAATAACATAAAAAAATTCGCCATCGTATGCCCCCCCCATCGGTAAGATAGCTTGTGTAAACTCAGTTTTTTCTAAAGTAAAGATATCTATAAAATGGATAGTACCTTGATAATCTGCAATTATCGCATAACTTTTACCCAAGTCGATATGAAATGCCCTTTCTCCAATATCGAAATTGTTGACTTCTAAAAAAATGGATTCAGAAAATAAGAAAGATACAAAGAATATAGTAAGTACTATTAACAAATGGGATTTTTTTGAAATAATAATCTCTCCTCATATAAGCAATTTATAGAATTATTTTACCACATCACATTTTTTCAATCAACATTTAATTATTTTAATTTCTCAGTGAAAAAGCTCTTAACTTACTGTAATCGCTTTTAAATAGAAATAATGGCTAATAACCAAGTATAATTCAGAAATTCTCTTGTTGAACAATTAAAAAAAAAAATGTTATAATAAAATCAATCTATTGTTTGTTGTTGTTCATTCTAATTACCCACTTCAGAAATAGGTCAAAGCAACGATTAACTAAAGGTAAAGTAAGGTAAGGCAAGAAGAAAAAGAACTAAAATATTGGATAATTATCCAAAATTCTCTTTGAAAATCGAAGTAATTCTTCAAAAAATTGAAAAGTAATTAGAATTGAAGAATTTTCTAGGAAAAATAGAGATGTAAGAAGCACAGTTATTGAATAACCGTTCATTTGGGAGTATTGAAAAGGTTTTAAATCTTCTAAAGAAACAAGCTAAGAAGTTAAACCCACTAAGATCCAAGTACTTAACAACCTTTTCCAAAAGGACGAAAGCATAATTCTTGTCATTGGCAGAAGCAGGGGAAACCACGGTGAAGATAGGGACGTTTAGGAAAGTGATAGTAT